>JAYQBI010000115.1:0-4281 GCA_038137235.1 Opitutales bacterium
ATCTAATTGTGTGCTGGATACAACCAAAGCAGAGAAAGCAGGAATTGGGATGAGACCTGTTGAAGAGGCGATGATTGACTCAATTCGTAAAATGAGCCAGGGAGTTCTGGCATGAAAGTAGTTCTCGTAACAGGAGGGCTCGGGTTCATTGGCTCTAACTTTATTCGTTTACTTTTTGAGCAAGCCGTGTGCGAAAAGGTAATCAATTTGGACAAACAAACTTACGCCGGGAATCCGGAGAATCTTTCGGAGTTTGAGAGTGATCCGAGGTATATATTTTGCAAAGGTGATATCTGTGATGGTGAATTAGTATCGAATTTACTATCTGAGCATCAACCTCATGCAGTGGTTAATTTTGCAGCCGAAAGTCATGTGGATCGATCCATTGATGGTCCCGAGCCTTTTGTGCAAACCAATGTGGTGGGAACCTTGCGATTACTGGAAGCCTTTAAGGCATATCACTCCCACCAGACAATTGACCGGCAGCTATCCCTTCGTTTTCTCCATGTATCCACGGATGAAGTGTATGGATCTTTGGGTGCAGATGATGCTGCCTTTTCTGAATCCACTCCTTACTCTCCTAACAGTCCATACTCTGCCTCTAAGGCAGGTGCCGATCATTTGGTCAGGGCTTATCACCATACTTTTGGACTTCCTGTACTTGCCACGAATTGCTCAAATAATTATGGGCCCTATCAGTTTCCGGAAAAGTTAATTCCTTTGATGATTCTCAATGCATGCGATGGTAAAAACCTGCCTATCTATGGAGACGGTGCTAATATTCGGGACTGGTTACATGTGGAAGATCATTGCTCAGCAATTTTGGAAGTTCTTAGTCGAGGGCGGGTAGGGGAGACCTATTGCATTGGGGGAAACTCAGAAAAAACAAATTTGGAAGTGGTGGATACGATTTGCGGTGTGCTTGATGAGCTCAAACCAGACCATTCCCCTCATCAAAATCTCAAGACCTTTGTTAAGGACCGCCCTGGGCATGACCGCAGGTACGCGATTGATGGATCAAAGATAAAATCTGAACTTGGATGGTCCCCGAAGTACAGCTTTGAAGATGGGATGAGGAAGACGATCCAATGGTACTTGGATAACTCAGAATGGTGCGAGAATGTAACCAGTGGTAAATACCAACGGGAAAGGCTCGGAACCGTATGAAGAAGCGAAAAGGAATTGTATTAGCTGGTGGGTCAGGCACCCGTCTTTATCCCCTGACCATGGCGGTGAGTAAACAACTTATGCCCGTTTATGATAAGCCAATGGTATACTATCCCATATCCATACTGATGCTTGCGGGGATACGGGAAATTTTGATTATCTCCACACCCCGGGACCTTCCAATGTTCAGGGAATTACTGGGAGATGGTAGCCGCTTTGGGGTATCTTTTTCCTATGCAGAGCAACCAAGTCCAGATGGACTGGCTCAGGCACTGATCATCGCAGAAGAATTTTTGGATGGTGCTCCATCAACCCTCATCCTGGGTGATAATATATTCTACAGTAATGAGCTCGAACAAATCCTCGCAGATGCAGATAAACGTGAGCGTGGAGCCACCATTTTTGGCTACCATGTATCTGATCCTACGAGTTATGGGGTGGTGGAGTTTGATCAGTCAGGAAAGGCAATCTCTCTTGAAGAGAAGCCGACTGAGCCAAAATCAAATTACGCCGTTCCTGGTTTATACTTTTATGATGAGCAAGCCTCTGCCCGTGCCAAGGCACTCCAGCCATCCCCGCGTGGGGAACTGGAAATTACCGATTTAAACCGGGTGTATCTAGATGCAGGTGAACTTTCAGTTGAGGTGATGGGGCGGGGAACCGCTTGGCTGGATACGGGCAGTCACGACAGCTTGGCATCCGCTACAGATTTTGTAAAAGTGATTGAAAGAAGGCAGGGTCTGAAGATCGCCTGTTTGGAGGAGATCGGTTTGTACAAGCATTGGTTGAGCCTTGATGAGCTTGGGCAAGCGGCCAAGATGCACGGCTCCTCAACCTATGGAAAGTATCTCTCTGATTTACATACAAAAAAATCAAAATAACCAAAAACATATCAACGCATCATGATGCGTTGATGAATAAACTTGCAAACAATAGGGTGCTTTGTTGAAATTGATGGATGTCAAAATCATTTATCTTTTCATCTGAATCTGTAGGAGAAGGGCACCCAGATAAGGTTTCCGATTCCATTTCAGACAGTATTCTTGATGCTTGCTTGGAGCAGGATCCACAAAGCCGGGTTGCTTGTGAAACCCTCGTCAAAAGCAACTGTGTTACTATCGCAGGCGAGATAACGACTTCTGCAAAGTTTGACTACGAAAAAGTGGTTCGTGAGGCTATCCGTGCGATTGGATATGTGAATGACGATGATATATTTCACGCAGATCAAGTTTTTGTTACCAACCAGTTAACCGCTCAGTCACGGGATATCGGACAAGGTGTTGATGCTGCTGCTGCTGAAGGCAAGGGTACTTCTGAGCAGGGAGCTGGAGATCAGGGAATCATGTTCGGATATGCCTGCAACGAAACTGATGAGCTGATGCCAGCTCCGGTGATGTTTGCTCACCGTATCCTTCGCAAAATGGCCGAGATTCGCCATGCAGGCGAAATGGCCCCATGGTTGCGTCCTGATTGTAAATCCCAGGTTGCTTTGCAGTACGAGGACGGAAAGATGGTGGGAATCAAGAATGTGGTGGTTTCCACCCAGCATGCAGCTGATGCTGACAATTCAACTATCCGTTCTTTTATCACAGACGAAATTATCAAGCCATCATTGCCCGCCGAGCTTTTGTCGGCGGAGACGGAATATTTAATTAATCCAACTGGTAGGTTTGTAATTGGAGGCCCGCAGGGTGACTCTGGATTAACTGGCAGGAAGATTATCGTTGATACCTACGGTGGCTGGGGCCGGCATGGAGGTGGCGCTTTTTCAGGCAAGGACCCAAGTAAGGTAGATCGCTCTGCCGCTTACATGTGTCGGTGGGTTGCCAAGAATGTTGTTGCCGCTGGCCTGGCGGATCGGGTGGAAATTCAGGTTGCTTATGCGATTGGACATCCTGAGCCGACCAGCGTGACTCTGGATTGTTTCGGTACGGAGAAAGAAGAGGAGAGTAAAATTGAAAAAGCCGTCAATGAGGTTTTCTCCTTTAAGCCTGCACAAATTGTTACCCAACTTGATCTACTTCGTCCAATTTATCGCGATACCACTCATTACGGACATTTTGGTAAGGAAGGGCTACCCTGGGAATCAACCACCAAAGCAGATTCCCTCAAAGCTGCTCTCTAATAATTTAAAAATATTTAGTCATCTAATTTTCCCTGACAATCGTTATCTAACCCATGACTACCATGACAGAAACAATCGCCCCTGCATCCCTCGACTATAAAGTTGCGGACATTACTCTAGCTGAGTTTGGCCGAAAAGAAATTTCCATCGCGGAGCACGAAATGCCCGGATTGATGGCAACCCGTGCCAAGTATGGTCCATCTAAGCCATTGGCAGGAGTCAAAATCATGGGCTCACTTCACATGACTATTCAAACCGCGGTTCTCATTGAAACTTTAGTCGAACTGGGTGCGGATGTGAGATGGTGTTCCTGTAATATTTTTTCCACACAGGATCATGCCGCTGCAGCCATTGCCGCTGCGGGAATTCCTGTATTTGCATGGAAAGGCGAAACCCTAGAAGATTATTGGGATTGTACATGGAATGCCCTCACATGGCCTGACGGATCTGGCCCGGATCAAATTGTTGATGATGGCGGGGATGCGACTCTTTTAATCCACAAAGGTGTTGAGCTGGAAAATGGTTCAGACTGGGTGAATACACCATCCGATAATCACGAGGAACAGGTAATTAAGGACCTTCTGAAGAAAACGCTCGCTGAGAAGCCAGGTCACTGGGCAAAAGTTGCTGATGGTGTGGTTGGTGTCTCTGAGGAAACCACTACCGGTGTTCACCGCCTCATTCAGATGGAAGAAGAAGGCAAACTTCTCTTTCAAGCTATTAATGTTAATGACTCTGTTACAAAGTCTAAATTTGACAACAACTACGGATGCAGGCACTCCCTCGTGGATGGCATCAAGCGTGCGATGGATGTTATGATCTCCGGTAAGGTTGCGATGATTTGTGGTTTTGGCGATGTCGGAAAAGGATCTGCTGACTCCTTATTCAATGAAAAAGCCCGCGTGATGGTTTCTGAAGTCGATCCAATTTGTGCGTTACAGGCATGCATGGCTGGCTTCCAGGTTACAACTGTAGAAGATGCATTGGAT
>JAYQBI010000116.1:0-4187 GCA_038137235.1 Opitutales bacterium
ATTACCAGCAAAGCCTCACCCCGGCTCGCTTTCTACTACGCCGGGTATTTCCTTGTATGGAATGTACGAGTTAACTAAGCCAAGGCTGAGTATTCTTTCCGTTTTTACCGCATCCCTCGGCTATTTGGTAAGGGAACCTTTACAATCAGATTTATCGATATTCTTTTCTCTCACTATCGGAACCGCACTAGCAGCCGGTGGAGCTGCTGCCCTAAACCAATGGATGGAACGAAGTGAAGATGCCCTAATGGCAAGGACAGTTTCCCGCCCAATCCCAGCCGGCTTAATTTCCCCAGAATTTGCCATCATTTTTGGAATTGTTCTCTCTTCTCTCGGCATCTATGTGCTATGGGCTGGAACAAACCCTTGGGCAGCCATCCTCACTCTGTCAACCCTTGCAGTCTACTTACTATTATACACACCGATGAAAAAGCGTAGTCCCTACGCCACTGAAATAGGTGCTGTGTCCGGTGCATTACCACCCCTTATCGGCTGGGTGGCAGCTGAAGGTAGCCCTACTACATATGGTTGGATTTTATTTGGTATCTTGTTCACTTGGCAACTTCCTCACTTTATGGCTATCGCATGGAACTTTCGTGATGATTATTCCAAAGGAGGATTTAAGCTTCACCAACTTGGTGATCCTGACGGAAAAGCTTTAGCCAGAAAGAGCTTGGTTTACGCTCTTATTTTAACCGGTTTTGTTTTTTCACCTTATTTCCTCACCCTAAAACAATCCGTCCCTGGAGTCTTTTACCTTGCATCATCAATAGGTTTATCCCTTTACCTTTTAATTCCTGCTGTTCGCTTCTTGACTTCTTCTAATCGCGACCACTCCGCCAGAAAACTTTTTTTCGTAACTATCATTTATCTACCCCTTCTGTTTGCAGCTTTGGTAATTGACAGATATTTATAAATCCCGCCATGACATCCATTATTCGCAAGATTATCACATCTCCTCATTTTATCATTGGGGCACTTCTTACATTTACAAGTAGTTGTTCCCGTATTGATCACAAGCAATCTGCCCTAGACCCCAAAGGTCTGGTCTCTCAAAACCAATACGATGTGTTTATGCTTTCAGTTTGGATAACCATCTTCCTGTTTTGTGCTGTTGGAGGCTGCCTACTTTATGTTCTATGGAGATATCGGGCTAAAACAGCCGAGGAAGCGAAAGAGATTCCTCCACAGTCCCATGGTAATTCCATGGTTGAAACCGGTTTGATCATTGCCTCAGCTATCATTCTTGTAATCCTCGCTGTGCCCACACTTCAAGGAGTTGTTTTGCTCAACCGTGTACCCGATGCTAATGACACTGAATCATTGGAAAAACTTGGTCTGGATCGCAGTCAAATTGATGGTGCAATTACCGTTAATGTTACCGGCAAAAGATTTTTCTGGGTTTTTGAATACCCACAATTTGGAATCGTTACTGCAAATGAATTGATCTTTCCCGCATCCAAGGCAGTTCGTATCAATCTACGTACTGAAGATGTCATCCACAGCTTCTGGGTTCCTAAATTGGCAGGAAAAATGGATCTAATGCCTGGTCAGGAAAACTTTATGTGGTTCATCGCCGACCAAAATAAGATCATTGGTGAAGCGGATGAAGCAACTGCCATGCCCGCCGTGCATGATGGCACGATGCGAGCACAAGTATTCGCAAAGCAAAAATTCACTGATGAATTCGAGCCAGTTGGCGGTTTATTTTACGGACAGTGTGCAGAATATTGCGGAAATTCCCATGCTTACATGTCCTTCCGTGCACTTGCCCAGACAGATGAAGATTTTGATCATTGGGTAAAGCGTTTTCAAAATGCACAAAACCCAAACCTCCAAACTAAGACCTTTAATCCTGAATCCTCCTACGCCACAGGATCTCTTGTTTCGTTTGCTGACCCAAAGCTCGGTTCTGGTGCAACAAGAGAATATCGTGCGGTCCGTAAGACCGCCCCCGGTCAATCACCTCAACTAAACCCGGGTGCCTGGGAAAAAGCACACTCTGATGATTACGAGATCGGCAAGCAACTCTTTTCCTCTCTGCAGTGCGTACAATGCCACGCGGTAAACCGGACTGGCCTTGGTGCCAAAGGTCCTAACCTCACCCTTTACGGCCTCAGAACTTCACTTGCCGCCGGCTGGATGCGAAATGATGAGGAAAGCCTGTCCAAATGGCTCAAAAATTCCAACGATATTAAATTCGGAAACCTAATGTGGAATGGGGAAGGCGTGGATGATCGCCATCCTCTTCGAAACCTTGAAAATGACGACGAGAAAGTAAACCAATTAATTGCTTACTTACTTGGCCAATCCTAAAATCTTTTATTCCAAAACCGCCTAACCATATCTTGCCATGGCTACTGAATCGATTAAGTACCTCGCCCCAGACACTGAAAACAAGGTTAAAACCCAGGTCTTCCCCAGACCGGGTCAGCACACAACCGGATTGGTGGACTGGCTCACCACCATCGATCACAAAAAGATTGGTCTGATGTATGGTCTTACCGCCCTCTTCTTTCTCATTATTGGCGGCATTGAAGCATTGCTCATCCGTTCCCAACTCTGGGATCATAACATGACGGTTCTTACCAACCGGGAATACAACCAGATGTTCACGATGCACGGGACCACGATGGTTTTCTTGGTGATCATGCCCTTAAGTGCTGCCTTTTTTAATTTTATAATGCCCTTGCAGATTGGAGCACGGGATGTGGCTTTTCCACGGATGAATACCCTAAGCCTCTGGTGCTTTATCGCCGGTGGCCTTATCCTTAATCTTAGTTGGTTTTTTACCGGCGGTTCTCCTGCAATTGGTTGGTTTGGCTATGCACCGCTTACCGATACCCGTTTTGCTGAGGTCATTGGAGATATGGGGCCGGATTTCTGGATATTTGCTCTGCAAATTCTCGGAGTAGCCTCTTTGTTAGCTTCATTTAACTTTATTACCACGATCATTAACATGCGGGCACCTGGTATGACCATGATGCGCCTGCCTGTTTTCACTTGGATGACCCTGATCGTAAGCTTTCTCATCATTTTAGCTTTTCCGGCCATCACTATTGCCTTGGTCGAATTAATGTTCGACCGTACTTATGGCACCAACTTTTTTGATTTCTTAGAAGGAGGAAAACCACACCTTTGGCAGCATCTTTTCTGGATTTTTGGTCATCCTGAAGTTTACATCCTCATTTTACCCGCCATGGGAATTGTATCTGAGGTCATTCCTGTATTTTCCCGCAAGCCATTATTTGGTTATGGGTTAATCGTTTTCTCGGGTGCTATCATTGGCTTTATGGGCTTTGCAGTTTGGAGTCATCATATGTTTACCACTGGAATGGGTGTAGTCGCAACTTCTGCCTTCGCTATGCTTACCATGCTGATTGCGATTCCTACTGGGGTTAAGATTTTCAATTGGATTGGCACCATGTGGGGTGGCAGAATTCGATTCGACACACCCATGCTTTTCGCACTCGGTTTTATAACCATGTTCATGATCGGAGGATTTACCGGGATCATGCACTCCTCTGTACCCATCGATGCCCAGCATCAGGACTCTTACTTCGTGGTAGCCCATTTCCACTATGTCCTTATTGGTGGTGCACTTTTTGGTCTTTATTGTGGGTTTTATTTCTGGCTCCCCAAAATGTCTGGTCGATTAATGAATGAGACATTAGGAAAGGTCGTGTTCACGCTCATGTTCATCGGGTTCAACCTTACTTTTTTTCCCATGCACTACCTTGGCATGATTGGTCAACCGCGCCGCACTCACACCTACAACGAAGGGCATGGCTTTGAAATGTGGAATCAAGCCGCTACAATCGGTGCTTTCATTCTTGGTATAGGAATAGTTATTGGCATTTATCAGTTTGTTAACTCCTTCTTTAACAAGAAGCTCAAACCAGCCGGCAAAAACCCCTGGGACGCACGCACCCTTGAGTGGACCCTTTCTTCTCCTGTAAAAGAGTATAATTTTTCCCGTACTCCAATTATCAAAGCTCGTGACCAAGCATGGGAAAACAACTATGGACCAAGAGAAAATCATTCTGAGAAAGAACCTTTGGATGATCATGGCGTGCACATGCCCGATCGTTCCTGGTGGCCTCTCGTCACTGCACTTGGCCTTTTCGGCCTTACCATCGGTATGCTCTTCCACCGCAATATTGATCCCAGCGGAGAATTAGTCCGCA
>JAYQBI010000117.1:0-4163 GCA_038137235.1 Opitutales bacterium
AGTGAAGGTGGAGATGCCGCTCCTGAAGTTGCGAGTGCCCCCGTTCAGGCTGAAACAAATATTGATGCAGTTTTGGAAACAAATGCAGATGCTAAGCAGACCCGTAAAACTGGAGAAGTGGGTGCATCAGCCGAGGAAATTGCCAGCCTTGGTCTCGATGCTGAACAGATGGAATATTTCTTCTCATTGCCAGTGTCCCTGCAGAATAGCTTGAAAGCTGAATCTCCTGCCAATGTCCGCAGGTTCATCGACCTGTCTGAATTGACGGTGGAGAACCTGGAAACCTATTTCTCCTATTCCCCTGATACCAGAAAGAAGGTAGTGCTGCTTGAGGATACAATGCTGGTTTCTCTGTTAGACAAGGAGTACGACGAGGAAATGCTTGTGTCATTATTAACTCAGGAAAACTTGGATAAATCAAAGTCGTCCAACACTCCTTCTATTGAGCCCGATGATCAACGAATTACCGAGTTAGGCGATAAACTGCGTGAGTCCGGAAATGGTGCATTGTTCGAAGAAATCTCGGAACTCAATAATGGGGAGTGGACCGATGAATGGATCGAAACAGCTGAGAGTGCAAACCGTCTGACTCAGGACTATGATTTGGGGAATTCCCAAGCTTGGGCAGAGTGGGAAAACCTGGGAGGCATAGACGGTGGAGATGCCTTGGAGAATCCATTCTTTGAAGAAGTATCTGCAACCTATGGCGAGCTTGGCCAACTTTCATTTGGTCTGGTGGAAGATCATCTAACCATTGGCGGGAAAACAATCGCAATTGGTGCCGGCACTTATGATCTCGGCGATTTTCTTGAAAATAATGATGATTTATTAATTGCAGGTTCCGAAAACCTTAGCTTATCAGGAAAAATTCAATTTGAAACTGATAACCCTGGCAATACCCGGGTCGTTGCCATGAGTGGTGGATCAATTACCACAGCTGATGGGCTTGAACTGGAGTCGGCAATTTCTGATCTTGTTGTATCAGCAAGGGAGGATGTGCTCTTGAAGGGAGCCACAGTAAGTGCTCTGAATAACCTCTACATCCAGAGTTTACGCGACCTTACCATCGAAAGTTCAACCTTGGAAGCATCCCAGTTGATGAGAATTCAGGCTGCGAGGGATTTAAATGTGGATGATTTAACAATCAGTCAAAACCTTCCCAGCCTGATCATGGAGGCAACCACGATCCGGTTAAGCAATATAGACTTTCCAATCACAACTCAGGTATCCTTGAACAGCCTGAAGGGACCTATTGATGGGCGGTATCCAAATTTTGGTAATCTTCCTACAAGCGAACAACTTGGAAGGGTGAACTTTATTGAAAATGTAAGCTCTGGAGGGAAGAATAACATTATGCATGATCGCCAGAGCTTTGATACCCACGGGACAAATATTCAAATTGGTAAGATTTCTAATCCCTGATTCTTCTCTCCTCTGTGTATGATTTTTTTTGAGAAATATCTCATCCGGATTCTTTTTGCCTTTTTTGTAATAGGAGCCTCTGGGCTTGATGCCCAAAATAGAAGATTGCCCAAAGCAGAGCCTTCCTTGCCCGGATATTCAAGCTTTCATTCTAACCTCGGCTTGCTTGAAATTATTGAAGTCGGGCTTCCAATTTCCCAGGGTAGGGTAGCTGTTGATTCCTCCCCATTGTTAGATTCACCTCCTCCCAAGGCGAAGGATATAAAGTACTCGTTTTCCGCCAATACCGGTGCAAGACTTTACCGGACATCTAATGTTTTACGTACCCCTGTTCAGGGTCAGGAGGAAAGGTCAGGAGTATTTGAATCAAATATTGGACTTTCCTTGTCCCGCTCAGCTTATGCTCTGGGGGAATATATTACCATGATTCCCAGGGTGGACTTGATGGTACAGTGGGCAGAATATGAGCAATATTCCGCTCTTTTAGATAACCGCTTTGGCATGGCTAAATCATCGCTTGCATTTGGTTTTCCTGGTCAATGGTCCATGGGAACTTCTATAGAATACAACATTTTGCATAACCAAAAGACCGGCGACCGTACCTTTGATGCGATTGCCCCAGCCTGGTCACTTCAAAAGACCATTCCTTTGACGGATAATTCCTTCCTTATGGCCGATGTGATGTTCAAGTATTCATCCACTGACCAAACGATGACATTTCCGGCCGCTGGTGTATTTGCCGACAGTGGAGACAATTATCAAAACTCCATTTCCGCGACATATATTCACATGCTAGGAAAAGAAGGAAAGCTAATGATCATGCCAAGAGTCGGTCTTAATCGAACCCATTACCTGAAAAGCCCAAGTAAAGGAAGAGATGATTACCTGCTCACTCTTGGTTCCAGCTTTATTTACCAGCTTACAGATTGGTTAAGTGCCCAGACCTTTATTACTTACTCATCGATGTCCTCAGATGAGGCCTCTGTTGATGGTTTTAAGGCGTTGGACACCGGTTTGTCACTCAGTGCAAACCTCTCCTTCTAAGGCTCTGTTCACGCCCACAGCGTTTTAAGACTTTTTGCCGAAAAGAAAGTTTTTGGTGGTGGCGAAACCCAGAATCGAACTGGGGACACAAGGATTTTCAGTCCTCTGCTCTACCAACTGAGCTATTTCGCCAGATCACCAAAAGGTATAAAAATAGAACTTTGCCGAAAAGGGTCAATGGATAAAGCATTTCAAATCATTCAACTCTCCAATATTTTTTAACTGGTATGATCGATTAGATGCTCTTCCAGAGAGCTTAGCATCCTCGGCTCTGTTGTTTTTTGAGAGAAGCCATAAAAAATCAGGGCGACAACTTTTTCAATATCTGGATGTTTGATTCCAATGGTGGATGCAAATTGTGGGTGTTTCCAGACTGGCCCAGTGCTCCACTTTGCAGAGATGGATGCACTTTCGAAAAGAAGCAATAGGTTCTGACAAATGCATGAAACCGTGGCATAATCTTCGTCGAAAACCTCGGGGTGTTTTTGTGCCAAGTCAGAAGCGGGGTCCGAATAGCAGGTGACCACAAGTAATCCGGGTGCCATTCCCCATTCTTTAGTCTTTTTTTCCGCTTTTTTAATTGAGTGATCGTCTGAACTGTCCTCGAGGATAACTTCTCCAAATAATTGTCCGACTTTTTTGATCCGTTCAGAGTCGAGCAGGTAAAACCTTGCAGGTTCAGTGCGGTGATGATTGGGAGCATGGCGTGCTGAGTCGATAAGTTCACGAACTTGAGCAGGATCAGGTGCCCCCTGATAGAAAGAAGGCTTTACCGTTCTCCTCGAGCGAATGATGGAGGTGAGTCCTTCAGTAAGCAGATTAGAATCCGCGGGCATAATGCCTTCTCAAACTTTTTCGAATATGACGCTCACATTGGCTCCGCCAAATCCACTGCTATTACTCATTATCCGGTTCGCTTGAACTGATTTGGTTTCCCGTAGGAGATTAAGATGTCCAAGTCCAGGGTCTGGCTCAGAGACATTTGCTGATCCCGGAATAAAACCGTCTTTGAGTGCAAGGCAGCAAAACCCAGCTTCCATGATACTGGCAAGGGAAAGGCCATGGCCGGTAAGTGCTTTGGTGCTGGATATTGGTAATGCCTGGGGTTGAGGAAAAACGCTCTGAATTGCTTTCATTTCAGATGCGTCACCAATGGGCGTTGATGGAGCATGGGCATTGAGGTAATCGATTGAGGTGGGGTCAATGCCAGCGTCTTTTAACGCTTTGCTCATTGCATCTTGCAATCCAATGCCTTCTGGGTGTGAGATTGCAACATTATGGCCATCGGAAGCCTGCCCCCATCCAATAAATTTTGCATAGGGCTTGGAATCACGTCTCTGTGCTTCCTCTGCAGTTTCTAATACCATGCAGACTGAACCTCCAGTACCTACGAAGCCATTTCGTTTGCGGTCAAAAGGGCGGGATGCCTGATTTGGGTCAGTTTCCAAAGAAAGGGCACGCATGCCACAGAAAGGAACAATACTTTGGAAATTACAATCTTCGGCACCCACTACTAACATGCGTTTTTGCCGGCCAAGCCTTATCTCATCCAATGCCATTCCCAAAGCATGCCCAGAAGATGCACATGCAGAAACCATACCGGTTGAGGAACCGCGAATGCCAAGGGCAGCAACTAGATTAAAAGTTAGCGTACCGGCAATTGATGCGACAATCCCAAGAGGGTTGCAGGTCATGAT
>JAYQBI010000118.1:0-4149 GCA_038137235.1 Opitutales bacterium
ATGCAGTGGCGACCGACAAGATCAGCAACAACCTTGTGATGAGCTTGCCTATCCATATCACTGCGACCACTTCCACCGGAGAACTGCCCGAAGTCGAATTAGCTAAATTAGATAAGGAACGAACCTTCAGCGGTTCTGCCCAAACGATCAGCCTGAGTGCCACCGCCACCGATGCAGACGGATTTGTTCAACAAGTTGCTTTCTATGTAAATGGTGAGCTCGTGGCTGTGGACACCTCATCCCCTTATGAGGCGAGCTACGATATCAACGCTAGCGGAATGTACGAATTCTACGCGGTGGCCAGCGATGACGATGGAAACGATATCACCTCCACCGTACAACGCATGCAGGTTTTGGAATCAACCGATGTTGTCATCCCTCTGACTCTTACTGCAGACTCAACCACTTATTTGGGCGGAGTAGCCGATGTTTCCGCACTCTATAAGTCCGCGGATGGTTCGTACGATGCGGGCATCAAGGCTTATATTTATGTGAATGGTCAGTATGCGGGTGAGGCGGACAAGCTGCCCCGCACTGAGCCGGGCATGGGAGAGGATGACCCCGGGCAGGGCTTCACTTTCGACCTTCCCGCAAATGCAGTGGGTTCACAGGAGGTCGAGTTTGTTATCGTCAATGGGGATGATACCGCCAACGCAAATGTTTATGTGAATGTGGATGAGAGCCCACTCACCGATGATCTCGAATTTATCCGGGCCCTGTATCAGGGGCTGTATGACCGGGAGCCAGAAAGCTTTGAAATGGGTACACTTTTGACACGCTTGGAAAGTGGAGACCTATCGCGTACTCAATTGATTGAAGAACTACGCGAGCGTCAGGAGTTCATTAAAGCCCGTGATATTCTACTTGCCCATAAAACTCTCTCCGGAGCATGGATCAAGATGGAAGAGTCTACTCTGCTCATTGGGAATGAGGAATTGGTATCCAACACCGAAACAAGACCTGATGATGGAGATACCGAGCTCGAGGCTACTGTTGTTAGGATGAATGAGGTGATCGAGGGGAATATTGAAACTCCCAATGACATTGATTTCTTCAAAATCGAATCCAAAAATTCGCGGGACGATGGCATCCTCACTATTACTTTGGAGGATGGGCACCCCAGTGTTACTTTTCCTAACCTGAACGCTGACCTAAGAGTTTTTGATAGCGATGGAAATTTTGCTTATGGCATTCCTCCAAGCTTTGCTACAAGTCCCTATGTCTCTGGAGTAAACACCAACGGAGCCCTTGTGGAAAACCGAAGTGGTAGTCAAGGAATATACCTCCTAGAAAATTATGAATCACAAAATATGTCTTACTATTTTAGCGTCCATGGAAGTGGATTTTTGACTGGTCCTTACACCGTTCGTTTGACCAATCAAAAGGTTTTAGAGTCAGAAAGTGCGGCCAATCAAAATGGAATCAGCTCTCAGGTACTGAATTATCAAATTGTGTTGGCTCTCGAAAGTTTGACTTCTAATTTTGATTATGTGGACCAGTACGGAACCATCGGGAGTCACAACCCGGAAGAGTTCTTTAATAGGTTGTTCCGCAACAAGTACGAGCAGAAGCCCAGCCGTGTACAGTCCGTCCGTGGAGTGGAAGTGATGGCAGCGTTGGAGGGCGACAATACCCAACTGAGTTTCCTCAATGCCTTCGCCCTAGACAACGATATCCTTGGAGCTGGTATGCACAACTACACCAACGATTTATCGATTCCCAATGTACCCTTGGATGCAGCTGCGTTTGCGGAAACCGCGTTGGTATACTCTGCGTTGATCGGACAGGCGCCTAGCCAAGCCCAAGTAGCGCGTTTGACCCTGACCTCCGAGTATGAGATTCGTCCACTGGGCGAGCGGGCAAAAATGATTTTGGAAATGCCTGCATATGCTGCCCGCTATGAGTTGGCCATGCCAGAGGTAGGATTCATCAACCTGGGGAATGGAGATGAATTCCAAGCGGGTGTAGCGGGCCAAATTATTGGTATTGAAGCTACCTCCTTGGGGGCGGATGATTTGGCAGGTACCATAGATGATGGAGAGGTTCGATCCATCGAAATTTATTTCAATGGAATTCTTAAGGAGGATAATATGGATAACCTCACAGACTATGGTTTGTTCTATGTGTATGACTTTCCTTCAGATTTACCCGTAGGTGAATACCTCTTGGAAGTGGTTGCTGAAGATGCCAATGGCCTAAAATCCAGGGCTCAGCGAACTATCAGCATAGTAGGGGATGATGTAGTTGATATATCGATAAGCTCTCCCGAAGTAGGAACGAGTTTATCCATGAATGAAGTGGCATCCTTTGAATACAATGCCAGTGCTTCAATAAGCACGGCATTTCTGGAGGTGAATGACCGGGTTAATTGGATAGCACGCCTGGCTTTTGATGAGTCAAACCTAACCGAAGATGAGGCTCTCTTGGTCCTTAATGACGGAACGGGCAGGGTACCTGTTACCTTTGAATTTGATCGGGATGGATTCCCTGGAAGAGAGGAAGTTGTAGGAGAAAGTTATATCTACAATACCGCAATTGATAATGCAGAGATCATGAAAGCAACTGGTGTAGGTACGCTGCTTTCTGGCGGCACCTACACGGGCACAACCGACCGAGAGTACATCGTGGAGATTGATGGGGATGATACTGTGGATACTTTCAAGTGGTCAGCAGATGGAGGAAAGAATTTTAATGAATCAAACATCGAGATTCCCGCAGACCTAGTCTATGTCCTAAGTTCTGGAGTCAGCGTAGAGTTTTCGGATAGGGAAAACTTTAAAGTGGGGGATAGATGGCGCATCAAGGCATATCCATTAAACGAAATTGTAGAGGTTGAACGCTTCGGATCGTTTGCAGATCGCATTGGAGGCACCAAGAAAAACCTCATACAAGCCATCAATAAAGCATTTAATGAGGGAAGAACTTCTATCCATGCCAGAGATTTGGAAATTACTGGAAATTCATTAGGAGGGCTTCCAGTTAATGCCTTTTTGGACAATGCCATCGAGTTAATTTATGATGGCACTTATCCAGTTATTTCAGACATTAATGTCACGCTTTCCGTTTCGCCATCCACTGGATTGGTTGGTTTAGAGTATTTTCCCGAGGTAAAGGCTGAAGGGTCAGATGGAACCCTAAGTTTAGATCTGCGCAAACTCACAGATCTTGAAAGTGGTATGGTAAAGGTGCGGGTAATTGGAGTAGGGGATGATAACAGCCTCCATTATTCTGATGCCCGGTATTACCAATTAAATAACCCTGATCGTTTGTATGCAGAATTAATCGAGCCAGAGGGCAGGGCAGCGACTTTGAAGATTACTGAGGTTGATAATACTGGGGCAATCACGGAAGTTAAAATTGTGGATGGTGGAGCTGGTTATGATTTGGATTCCTGGAATTACGACATTCTTAGCTTCGATGGCTTTGGTGCAGAGCTCGCGGTTACTCTGGATACTGAAGGCGGTGTTATTGGTGTAGATATAAGTGATGCAGGATCCGGATATAATTTGGGAGATGTGATTTTAGCTCAGTCACCGGTTACATTTCGCATTGGTAAGCAGATGGCACTCAGAGCCAGAGTCAATGACCCACATAATGAGCTAGACCGGGTGGCCTTTTATGCAAACGGAGTAGAAATCACAGGAGGGCAGCTTTCCACTTTCGGTAGTGAATATGTAATGAGCTACACACCAACCAGCGAGGACCTCGAATTTATTTCAGTTCGAGCCTTGTATGGAGACAATCGTGATAATACATCGGTTACATCCTGGGAGAGAAATTGGGAAACCCAGCATTGTTCAGACTCGGAATATCTAGCACCTACATGGTATTGGGATGAGCTTTCCAAATACTGGGAATGGCCTCCTGCTTGGCTTTCCAGCAGTGCCCAAAAACCCGGTGCGGTTTCCTTGCAACATACCCCGTCATCGGTTGTGGCAAAAATACTAACTCCAAGTGCTACGGATCCAACCTTCAACAATTTTGTTCTTGGAACCGAGATCGAGATTACCATCTCAGCCACGGCGGAATATGGTACGATTGAGGATGTGCGGTTATTTCTTGATGGTGTGCTCTTAAATATTCCCGTTGCCTTCCCTCAAGCGGATCCCGTTCTTGGAACATACAGTCGTGACGGTGTTTACGGATTTA
>JAYQBI010000119.1:0-243 GCA_038137235.1 Opitutales bacterium
GACCTGCTGAATCTGTTAATGTTCCAGGACTAACGACGAGCAGGAGCGAGACTTTCATATTTAGTTATGATGCCCCTAATGACTTCGGAGCAGGAAATATCATCAAAATACAAGAACTAGAAATTGATGAATTCGGAGACACTGCATACAGTAATGAAATAACATCCGGAAATGGAGCGAGTACAAATGGATTGGGTTCATTCAGTTTCAATTCGAATGCTGCGATACATCTATTTAATTATG
>JAYQBI010000119.1:253-512 GCA_038137235.1 Opitutales bacterium
ATATTTATTTTACTGGTGGCCAGTCCTCGCCTCCCTATTACGAATTTTCCATTGGGGAAGAAGCTATCAATATTGACAATTTTCATTTAGTAAAGGGACATACCTATAATTTTTACAATTTTGGTGAAACTGCTAGCCATCCATTCTATATCGGTGAAAGTTACGGAGATAAGGCATCTCCGCTGGTCGAAAGAAGTGAATGGGGCGATAATTTACGAGTTACTATTCCCATCGATTTTCAGGGTAGTTTAATCTATTA
>JAYQBI010000119.1:522-4117 GCA_038137235.1 Opitutales bacterium
CAAGAGATGGAAACCGATCAATCTGGTACTACAATATTCAGTAATGAAATTTCTAATCCAAGCGGTGATCAAGTTGGACATATCTTATTGTCGTCCTCGTTAACAGGATCAAACGACACAGAGCCGATTAGAGTTAGCGGCGGTCAGTCTTCTTCACCTTATTACGAATTTTCAATTTTAGGCGGAACACCTCTTGATATTGACAGTTTTTACCTGATTAAGGGTTTTACTTACCACTTTGAACATATGGATGTGTCCACAAGTCATCCGTTTTTTATCGGAGAAAGCTATGGAGATAAGACATCTTTGTTCGTCGAAAGGAATGCCTATGGCGATGGTTCCCAAGTTGTAATTCCCATCGATTTTCAGGGGAGTTTAATCTATTACTGTGATTTTCATTCCGGAATGCAAAAGGCATTCAATATAAAATAATAGCTGATTGTCCTCGAAGTCTGCTTATCCATGAAGGCGTCTAAAATTTGGTTTTACTTAGGCTTTACAGCTTCAGTTACCATTTTACCCGGCTTAGTTGCCAAGCAGGCGATTAATTCCGGTGGTGGATGGGCACATGGTTCCTCGTATTCCAGTTTTAATAGCTATGGTGAAATTTACATCGTTAACCGGGCGAGGGAAGGGAAGTACAATCGTCCACCAGTCGAGCTTTCCGCATTGGCCGTTCTTTCAGTCAAAGAGGGGAGCCCCATGGGTACAAAGGTCGGTGAGTTCGAGGCATTCGATCCCGATGGTGATGATCTCCAATTCTCCCTCGTTTCCGGTGATGGAGACTCGGGCAACCGCTTCTTTTCCCTGTCCTCCAAGGGAACGCTAAGTTCCAAGTGGGCATTGCAGAATCAGGCAAGTTCATCTCATTTCATACGAGTTCGGGTAAGCGACGGCAAGGGGGCGGATATCGAAAAGGTATTTTCGGTGAAGGTATTGGAAGGGCACGCTCCCATTGTTGATACGCTCCTTCCCTATGCCACTGAGGATGGCCAGTTCTGGATGGGTGGCAGGGTGCTGGATCCCGGCATGTCGGTAGAGGATCTCGAGGTTGGCATTCTTGTCAGCGGGCGTCCGATTGTGGATCCCGATGCAAAGGGAGTATTGAAGGGAAAACTCCGCTTGGCTGATGATGATGAAAATTTTGGGTTCGAATTTTTCCCAGACGAATCGATGGATAAGCTCTATGTGGTTGCCTATGCCCGCAATGAAAAGGGTACCAGTTATGGGCTAGAGGAAAGGGTAGACCTACTTTTACGGGGAGTGGAGGACTCTCCCAATGCATCGCTGTATTCCTTTGCCGAGCCAATCGATGGGGCTCCCGGTTGGTGGAACAGCCTGTGGTTTGGGAACTTTTATCACTCCGAACAAAGCGGTTGGTTACTCCACCTTGACCTTGGCTGGCTTTATCCGAGTGCAACGGTTGGAGATGGCCTGTGGTTCTGGAAGGAATCGATCGGCTGGTTCTGGACAAAATCGGACCTCTATCCCTTTCTTTATTCATCGAATTCAAATGGGTGGATGTACTTCTATGGAGATTTGGACCAGCGTAGGTTGTTATTTGATTATGCCCGCAAAAAATGGATCAGGCTGGATGAGACCCAGATTGATGAAAAGGAGGGAGCAAGGTAATGAAAAACATTCTTCTTTCGATCCTTCTTTCACTATGGCTTATTGGTTTTTTTGGTCATCTCCATGGGCAGGCTGAAAGCTCTTCCAATGCTGAAAATTCATCGAACTCAGAGGGTGAATCTGAGGAAGAGTCCGAATCCACTGGTGGTGACGCCGGAGGTGATAGTTCCACCACTTCCGATTCGGATAGCGGCACTGCCGATTCTGCAAGCGAGGGTGGAACTGCTGATGCTCCTTCGGGTGAGCCGGCTCCGGCAGAGACGGCTGGTTCTTCTCAGACTGAGTCGTTTGGTGGGGGAAGTCAGGCGGATGCCGGCGGTTTTGAAAGCCCTGCTCCCGAGAGACCCTCGCGTGCATCCAGTTTTGAAGCAGGAAACCGTCCGTCCCGTTCCCAATTCTCCTCGCCATCGGTACAGGCACCTGAGACTCCTCGCGTTCCCGCTGCCCCGGCTTTCGTTCCCCGTCCTCCCATGATTGACCGCTCCGCCTTGCAGGCGGCGGTGATGGAGAACAACCCGGTAATCAGTCAGGTAAGAAAAACCGGCAAGATCAGTGCCGATTCAAATGCCCTGGCAAAGTTTGGATTGCGTGAAGCGCAAACCAACCGGTTTTACGAAATGTCTCCGGAGGTCCGAAAAGCATTGCTCTCATCGGATGTTAAAGTGGTTCGCAGGCTTCTTTCCATGAATGGTTTTGGAACCAAGCAGGCGGATGCATTTTTTGAGTATCAACCAAGAACAAGGAGCCTGGTTCTGGGATTGGACGATTCCGTGCTCGTGCCCCTGCTCAACGAGGGTATTGAGGAGGACTTACTTCAGGAGTCACTTTCCAAGATGAACCTGGATAGTTCCAAGCCTGCAAATATGCCACGGTTCACTCCCGGTTCGAAATTGGATGACCGGGCAAAGGAAATGAGTGTACGCCTGATGGAAGGCGGCAATGGCGAGGTCTTTGCAGAGCTTGGGGAGCTTTCGGATGGCGAATGGGACGAGGAGCTTTTGAGAACGGGGGAAGTGGCTGATGTGCTTATGCGCGATTACGACCTTTCTTCATCCTCGTTACGCGAACGCATTTCAACTGATGAGGCATTAAAAAATCCATTTTTTGTGGAAGCATCTGCCCTGTTTGAACAATTGCAAGCGGATGGACTGGTAAATGGAGGTGGTAATTTACTCGGTGGAAAAAACCTCATTCTTAGGGCTAACGCCAATGCCCTTAATCCATACTTTGAAAATGGTTCAGGCGAAGTGGTTGTCGCTGCATCCCAAAACCTCAAAATTTCAGGTAAGATTAGTTGGAAAACCGATCGTGAGAACGCCCGGCTTGTGGTGATGAGTTCTCAGGATTTCGATGTACAACCTGGTTCCAGTTTAAGTTCCGCAACCAATGACCTGGTTTTAGCCACCCAGCAAAACCTTCTTTTGAGGCAGGTATCGTTAACGGGGGCACGGGAGGTTGTGGTTCGCGGTCTGCGGGATGTTTCCCTGAGGGATGTATCGATTGGTGCAAGTGCTCTTGCCACCATCAAGGCGAGAAGGGATTTGAATGTGGACGGACTTTCCTTTAACCGCGACTTATCCCGTATCGTGATGGAAGCAACCACGATGAGATTGAGTAATGTAAACTTTCCGGGAGCAGCACAGGTTCGCCTAAACAGTTTGAAAGGTGCGATCGATGGGCGTTATCCAAACTTTGGAACCAGTATTCCTGCTGCCCAGCAAATTGGCCGGGTCAACTTTATCGAAAATGTTCGTTCCGGTGGAAACCTTCTGCATGACCGCCCAAGTTTTGATCTTCACGGAAAGAATATCGAGATTGGAAAGATCGTCCGGCCTTAGCCGATAATTTTAGCGAAACAGTTTCTTTTCGGTTTCTTAGTAAACCTATTTTTCCCTAGTTGCAAAGTGCAGGATGATCAATCCGATCGTTCCAAAGATGAAGATTTCCTTGGTGTGCCCAAAAA
>JAYQBI010000120.1:0-266 GCA_038137235.1 Opitutales bacterium
TCTGCCTCCGCACTAACCGGTGCATTGACTGGCGAATTTACCCTCCTGGTCGAATCGGTAGCATCGAGAACTCAAATTGCCTCATCTAATCGTTCATCCTCAAGATTAAGCAAAGGCATTGACCTGAACCAAAGCCTTCGCGACCTCCCACTGAATTCGCCAATTACTACCGGCACTTTTACAATATCGGGCAAAACATTGAATATTAGTTCGCTTGATATAACCCTCCAGGATCTTCTCGATGACATTAATTCAACCAATAACGG
>JAYQBI010000120.1:276-4111 GCA_038137235.1 Opitutales bacterium
GTGTAAACCCGGAAGGCGACTCAAGTGGAATTACCTTTAGCTATGACGCGGATCAAGACAAGATGGTTGTTTCCTCGGGTATTTCCGAACAAGATTCTGCCAACTTAATGGTGCTTGGCTCGTCCACAGATAGTTCAAATTTTCTTCATGCGATGAAATTAATAGGCCCTTCAAGTGCAGGTAGTGTTACAAGCACGAATGCACTGGCATCCATTGACATGAGGGTGTCATTAGCCAGTGCAAACTTCGCATCTTCATTTACAGGTCTAAATTCTGGATTAGGCAACTTTTTCATTGGGGAAGGGGAAGGTGCGGTGCGAATAGATTATGATGTAAATAATGACACTTTGGACGACTTGATTAACCGTGTTAATGATTCAACCGCTAATGTTTTCATGTTTTACGATCCGATCAGTGATCGCTTTGTTGCCAGAAACAAAGAACTCGGTGCAGTCGGTATCGTTATGCATGAGACCGCAGACTGGGATACTATTTCAAGTGCAAATAAAGGTAATGGAAATATTCTTTCATTAATGGGACTGGCACCTCCCTCAGCAATCACTGACACCTACGACAATGCTAATCTGGCAAACTACAATAAGGGGGATCTGGTTGATTTTGGTGATGGTACCTATTGGCAGACCTTAACCGATTCACCCACCGAGGACCCCACTGCTGACAGCGAGCAGTGGGTTCAGGTAATACCCGGAGTGGTTAGATCAATGGCAAGCGAGCTCGGCTCCAATGCGGCGGTCAGAATTAATGGCGGTGATTTAATATATAGCACAAAAAACTCATTTTCAGCAGGTCAACACGGTTATGAGGGAATTACTTTCGAGTTTGCACAGGTCTCAATAGGGTCATCTGCCACCTTCACTGTATCCAAAGACTCAAGTGCAGCTAAAAATGCTATCACAAAATTTGTAGAGGAGTTTAACGACGCTCAGGATTATATATCCAGCCTGACCAAGGTGGATCAAACTGGTGATGAGGTTCAATCAAGCCGTTTTACAGGAAATATGGAACTAAGCAGACTGGGCAGTCAGCTCAGAAGAACGATATTCGGAAGCACTACTCCTCACTCGGAAAGTAGGGCAACAGTCGATAGTTCCAACTTAACCATAAGTTCAAATAATGGTACAAATGATGAAATAAACGCGATTGCGACTCAGATGAATTTAGATGCTGCTGATGATGGGTATGTCATCAAAGTACTTGATCAGAATTCCACTGGGCAAGCTGCATACTTTGAGTGGGATGGGGCGGCATGGCAATCTACGACGCCCAGCTTTAGTACTTTTAGGTTGGCAAGTATTGGCCTGGATTTTGGAACCAGTTCAAATAAGCTCAATATCGAAGACTCCAGCCTCCTGACCCAGCAGATAGAAGAGAATCCTGAATTGGTTATGGCATTATTCAGTGAAGCACCAGTTGAGGCTTCTTATGACTCTATCACCCAAACGGAAAGGGATTATGAAGGTATTACATTTTCTTTAAATGATTACATTGATAATTTCCTCTCAGGAAACGATTCCACCGGTTACAAAGGTGCTTACCAGGCAATGATTGATAGCCTGGATAGTCAAAATGAGCGAATAGATGAGAAAATTGTTCGCTTGGACAAGTATCTCGAGTCGCGCGAGAAAATTCTAAATGATGGCTTTATGAGAATGGAAGAAATGCAGTCAAAAATGGACACTCAAATGCAAACCTTGCAAAGTACCTTTAATAATAATAACAAGAAGTGATGGTTAACAATTTTAGTATTCTTACGCTTGCTCTCATTATTTCTTTGGCGGGCTGTCGTAAGTTTGAGCAAGAAAAGGTAATTGCAGAGGCTGAGCCCTACAGGCCTAAAAATCTGTACCCGATTGAAAGACTTCCGACTTACTTCAATAGAGTGGCATTAATGCCCTGTTACTACCCTGACTCTGCTTCTTCGATACTCAACTTTGCAGACGAAGCATTTTATCGCGAACTGTCACAGGCCAGGCTGTTCGAAGTCGTGCAAGTAAGCCCTGAGGCTTGCAAAGAGCTTTTCGGTCAACCGAGATATAGTTCATCTCATCCTCTCCCCAGTGACTTCATGGAAGTCCTTGCCAATCATACGCAAGCCAATGGAGTAGCATTCATAGACTTACATTCTTACAAAGCTTACAAACCATTGAGCATAGGAGTTCGCTGCAAATTAATTGATTTAAAATCAGGTGACTTCATGTGGGCAATCGATGAAACTATTGATGCAGGAGATGCCTCCGTAATCGTTGCTGCAAATCATTTCCAGCGAGGCAAGCATGTCAATGCACTCTCGGCAAAAACTGCCAGCAGCGTTCTTCAATCCCCCCGCCTTTTTACCAAATTTGCTGCACAGACTATGTTTTCAACTTTGCCCAGTCGATAAATTAAAGATTTGCATATTCCGTTCATTGGCATGATATTAGCTTAACAACCCTTATGACTTCAATCAACTCAAGTGACTCGATTGGGATTTCTCACCGATCCAGCCGTGTGGATAACTCAAGTTCATCCACTTCTAAGAGTAAAGTTGCCGTCACAACAAACCAATCTCTTTCCTCACTTACCGATATTAGCAAACTTGCAGATGAGGCTGCTCGCTCAGGTGAAGATATCCGTCCTGAAGCAATTGATCGCGCACAGAAACTATTGCAAGACCCAAGCTGGTTGTCTGACTATAACATTGATGGACTCGCCGGCAAACTGATCGACATCGAAAACATCTAATCCCTCCCTTAGGTTTTCCATGCAGCCATACGACAAAGTCGCAAAGTCCTACAAGGCTCAGTCTGTACGTACGGCCAGTCCAGGAAAACTGGTTTTAATGCTATTTGATGGTTATCTCCGTTTTTCTGCAGCGGCAAAAAAAGCCTTTGATGAAACTGACCTTGTTAAAAAGAACGAAGGTATCAACAATAACCTGATCCGTGCACAAAATATTGTTTCCGAACTGCAATCCTCTCTTGACATGACCGTCCCCGGGGAATTGCCCGGCACACTTTACCGTTTGTACGACTATGTCCTGACCAATCTTCAACAGGCTAATATAAAAAAGGATTCTCAAAAAATTGATGAATCTGACAAAGTAATGTCTGAGCTTAGGGAAGCATGGGCAGAAATGCTTACCCAAAATCCTGATGTTGATGTGAGTTCCAACCAACCAGGTTCAATTTCCCTAAAGGCTTAACCTTGCAATTCGTATGATGGCCAACGCAAAAAAGTTGGAACTCATTAATGCCCTGCAATTACATGACAATGTACTTCATGCAGAGGAGCAGGCGATACAAGCAAAGGACATAGCAACAATTGAGCAAGTTGCCTCCCAAAAAGATCAGACATTGGACTTACTTACCCGAGCAAAAGAGACATTGGACAATGAGGGCGTTGATTTTTCTGACCTTCAAAAAGATATAGAAAAAATTATTAAAAAGCAGGAGCGTAACACCGAACTCTTTAGAGATCTTCACATCCAAAGCAAAAGTTCAAGCCCTGGTAATCGATCAAACCTGAACAGCCTTAAAAATAGAATGCGCAAAGCCTATAAAGGCTAATAATTGGCATCTCTTTAAAAAGATTGGGTTTTATTAGAACTTCGGTCTCATTAGTCACTTGCTCACGGCAAGGTGAATGGCTATTTTGTTTTTTTGCTTTAAAATGAATCCTAAAAATCTTTTTCAAAAAGTGTGGGACGCCCACACGGTCAAAGTTTTAAGTAATGGCCAGACCCAGTTATTCGTAGGCAGGCATTTGATCCATGAGGTCACCAGTCCGCAAGCATTTGGTATGCTTCGTGAAAAAGGTTTAGCCGTGCGCTACCCAG
>JAYQBI010000121.1:0-4107 GCA_038137235.1 Opitutales bacterium
TTAGTCAGAAGTTCTTGGGGGCAATATGCTTTTCGAAGCAAATACCCTGAAGATGGGAAAATTCTGTCGGTGAATAAAAGCAATCCATTTGAGCAAGCATTGTTGCTATGCCAGGTAGCTTATTTCTTTTTTTTCGCTTCGCTTTACATGAAAATTGTATCGGTTGATATCTGACCTGACCTGTCTTACTTTGAAACGAGCCGTATAGAATTTAAGCTAAAGGAAAGATAACCAAGTTGAGCATATTGGGATGAGCATACTACGACCAAAATTTTCCACTTCCGGATTCTCGAAGAAAAAAAGGAACAAGAGTAGTAAGAAGTCATTTAAACTTGGTGATTCAGGTGCTTATGAATTCTAAAAATGTTTCCAATAATCCGGTTGGTAAAAAAGGCTTCAAGGGGTCTGGTATTTTTAACCTTTTGAAGATCGGAAAAGAGACCAAAGATAAAAGTAAAGTTACAGTTCAGGAAGTGGATGGAGAGCGGCACCAATCTCGTACGAAAAACTCTTTGGAAGTTAAGCAAGTTCGAAACCTTCCTAAATCTGACTTTCAGTCTTCCTTTGATAACCAATCAAGCCATGAAGAAATGAAATGGTGGGGTGAGATTTCCGATTTAGACAGGCTGAATATAATGTCTACTCCGATTGAAGACCGTGCTCGTGTACTAGCAGCGAAAATATCGGGCACAGTTGAGGATACAATGCTGCAAATGTCGGACAGAACGAATTTACCTTACTTGCAGGATTTTACCATTTCGGAAACTCCGACAAAGTTAATTCCTCTGCGTTTGATTCATTCTTTTTCCTGCCTTCCGATTATTCGGCCTTCGATTAAACCTCGCAGCAAGGAAAGAGTTTTGATTCTGGATAATATTAAAGAAACTTCCGATGAATTAGAGAGTCGGTTAGGGTTCTCATACGATCTAATCGCATCTTCCTCGATAGAAAATGGCTTAAGGTTACTCTCAGGAACCGAATTATTTGCAGCTGTTTTTGTTTCCAGTTCAGTATATGAATCTCCCCAAATTTCAATCATTGATGAGATTAGCAAGCTGCAACCACGGGCTAGGGTTATTCTTTTATGTCACAAGAATGGGCAGCAGGACAGCGAAACTTTCCAAGCATCAACGAAGGCTGTTGAGCAAGGAAGAGCGGTTCATGTTTTATCGAAACCCCTCGATGAAACCGAGTTAGATTTACTGATGTCAGAGCATTTTAAGGTTGATGACAAAAGCGGGTTTGAGTTGGTGGTTGGGAAAGAAACAAAGATTGATCTTCTAACTGTCTGGCCCCCAACGAAAAGAATGAATCGTTGGGTATACGCAGTTTCAGGCTGCAAACCAGTCTGGCACTTGGGCTCACCCGAAAAAGTTGTCCGGGCAATAACTGAGAATTTTGGAATCGGGGCAGATAGCCTTGAGGAATCTGATCTCGAAGAGGATGCAGAGCAGGAAGCTCAGGATGATTTGGAGGATCAGAATGCGGCAATTATCCGCTTTGTTAATGAGGTCGTTCAGCGAGCAATTGTGGATCGAGCGACTGATATTCACTTTGAACCGCATAAAGAAACCCTGCAAATCCGTTACCGTATTGATGGCCAGCTTGTCCCAGTTCGCGTGCCTGATAACCTAAGGAGCTTTCAGGATGCCATTATTTCCAGAATTAAAATCATGGCGGGCATAAATATTTCGGAGAAAAGAAGGCCACAAGGGGGAAGAATTACATTTACTCATGGGCAAAGTGATCTCGACATTCGTGTGTCAACCCTACCAACTCTCTATGGAGAAAGCATAAGTTTGCGGTTGCTGAATGAAAAATCACAACCTTTGTCGATGCAGGAACTTGGGCTTGTTTCAACTGAGGAAAAAAAACTGGTCGCAATTTTGGAGAAGCCACACGGTATCGTCTTGGTAACAGGTCCAACCGGTTCCGGTAAATCTACTTCGCTTACCGCATTTATTCGCAGAATACACAAGCCTGAGCGTAGAATTATGACGGTAGAGGATCCGGTTGAATATGAGGTTTCAGGTATTAATCAAACTCAGGTGAACTCAGAAATAGGATTTACCTTTGCAAGTGCTCTTCGCGAAATTCTTCGTCAGGACCCCGATGTTATTATGGTTGGAGAAATTCGGGACCGTGAAACCGCCGATATTGCCATTCGGGCATCACTTACAGGACACCTTGTTTTAAGCACCCTTCACACCAACGATGCACCTGGTGCAATCACCCGTTTGATCGATATGGAAATTGAGCCTTTTCTTATCGCTTCCTCAGTGGAGATGGTGATGGCACAAAGACTGGTAAGAAGATTGTGCGGAAAATGCTCTGAACCAAGTAATATTTCTGCGGAAGATCTGCGTGCCACTCTATCTCTTCTGGAGGTTGATCCTGCTGAGGTTATTCACCTCGATAAAGTGCTCGCTGCCAAAGGATGTGGGGAATGCCAAAACTTGGGCTACCGGGGAAGAGTGGGGATTTTTGAACTCATGAGGATGAGTGATAATTTACACGGTCTTATCATTAAGAGTGCATCTGCACCTGAAATCCGTGAAGTCGCACTGACTGAAGGCATGAGCACTCTGCAAAGTTCGGGATGGGCACAGGTTAAGCGAGGCCTTACCAGCTTGGACGAGGTGGTGAGGTATGCAGATATTTTTGTCGAAGAAATGGGCACCGTGATCAAGGAGTAGACGGTTTAACTACATCGCATACCATCCACGCAAATGTCTGCATGATTGAATTTTCCTACCAGGCCATTGATTCGAGAGGCAGGACCAAGAATGGTACAATTTCTGCCGAAAACGGAAAGGACGCACGCCGAAAGTTATCCTCACTTTCCCTAACTGTGCTGAAAATTGAGGGTGACAAGGCAAAGGTAAAAAAAACGGTCCGGTCGGATTCAGGTAAATCTGCCAAAACAAATGCAAAGAGGCTACTTAATGTTAAGGATAGCGGGGCCAAAGGTGAGAAGGTTGGCCTCTCTTTTTTAAAAAGACTTTTGGAACTTCATGCCAGTGGCATGCCTGTAGCCGATGCGGTTAAACTGCTGAACCAGCGGTTGTCCGATCCGTCCCAGCGCTACCTTGCGGGTTCGATATGGCGTGAGCTTGCGGAGGGGCGGACTCTCTCCCGGGCAATGAGGTTGCTCCCAGGTTATTTTTCCGAATCATCGACCTATGTAATTGAAGCCGGTGAAGCCACCGGAAATCTCTCTCCCATTCTTGAGAAAATCATTAGTCATCTGGAGGAAAAAAGGGAGATACGATCAAGGGTAATGAGCGGAATGACTTATCCCATTTTTGTTGGCATGGTCGCCTTGGCGGTTGTGCTTTTCTTTCTCTTCTACCTACTTCCACAAATTCAAGAAATGCTGGCATCGCTAGGGGGTGAACTTAATTTAATGGCAAAAATCTTAATTAATGGATCCAACTTGGTACTGGCGGTTGGACCATTTGTTCTCATCGGATTACTCGTGGCATTGGGCATTCTTAGGCAGCTAAATAAGACGGAAAGTGGAGGCTTTAGGATTGATCGTACGATCTTACAGGTTCCTCTTTTTGGTAAAGTACTTTTCCTCTCTGAGCTCTTTCAGTTATCCAGTCTCCTGGCGACTTTAATTTGGAGTGGTATCGGATTGACTGAGAATTTACGTCTTTGTGAGCGGACGATTAAAAACCGTTTTCTCCGTTCACGGTTTCGGGCAGCCCGTGCCCTTGTTAACGAAGGGAAATCTCTGCCTGATGCACTACGTAAATTTGAATTTATGCCACTGATGCAGCTCGATGTGTTGGAGGTCGGGGAAAAGACGGGTAATTTGGGAAACAGTCTGAATGATACAGCTCGTACTTTTCGGGAGGAATTAACCAAGCGTCTTAAAGTGATGACAAATCTGATTTCCGGACTCGCTCTTGGGTTTGCCTTTTCGCTGGTTGCTTTGGTTGCGGTGTCCATTGTAACGAGCATTTTTCAGGTCAGTAAGAGTATTAGCTATTAAACTTTTGACGGAATGAAGACCTCCACTATTTCTACTTTCTCCTTCTCGTTGCATTTATTTTTGTTTTTCTGCGGATGCACGCAGGAGAATAGAGAAGAACCAAGGGT
>JAYQBI010000122.1:0-4021 GCA_038137235.1 Opitutales bacterium
CGCGATTTCCGCCTCACCGATATCCACGGTCATGTGATCAAGGATATCATTGCTTAATTTTCTTCTGTTCTCAGGCTTACAAAAGCCAGGAAGAGATAACCCAATACAAGCGGATGCCATGTGGCATCGAAGATGCTCTATGTTGTGCATAGATGTTATCTTATCCTTTATTGTTGGAACGCCAGGCGGCCCGGTTTTCGGGTGCAATGGAATTGCCCCCTCCTCATTCTGGGAGGATGTACCTGAGGTTGATTCGCCTGGCTCAGCGGGGTAGGGAAACAGTTCTTGATGTCTTTACTTCAGGGAATCGTATGCAAATCCGGGTAACCCGCTTTCTTGCTCCTCTTCGTGATTCTATCAAAATCGATCCGATTGACGGAGGTTTGTCGGTTGACCATGCGAACCAAGTTCCAGTTGAGGTATCAACAGACTTTTTGGATCCATGGGATTCCTTTCTTAATATGATAGCTAAGGAGGACTTTGGAAATTTTGCCAATGATCTCTCGGACGAAATCGATGCGGATCACTATTTTATGTTTTACACTAATTCCAGCGGATATACCGCCAAAGGGATGACCAACCCACATGCGAAAAAATGGCCTGAGGACTGGTTGCGTTTAATTCACCGCTCCTACGGCATGGAACTCCATCCTCCCCGTCGCTTGTTTTACCAAGAACCAGCAAGTTTAAGTTAAAGATATGCGTTCGCAGGGCTTTTTTGCCTTAGCTTGAAATCCCTTTTTCTGTTTTATTGCACTTAGAGAGGGAAGCAGAAGCAATCCTGCAGTCATAAAATAAGTTGATGGTTCTGGAACTGCTGAATAATTAAGGTAGAAATCACCGTTTAGATAAGTAACATTCCAATCGTTATAATAGAAATCGGTGTAGTACGAAAATTCGTCCATTCGAAAAGCAAAATATTCGTTTATATTCTCTGGTGACCAATCTCCCCATGTGATTCCCGAACCACCATCTGGTCCGTCGAGAAATTTAAAGCTCGAGCCATGCTGAGCCCATAAGTTTGAGGTGTTGTCAGGAGCTCCTGGGGTACCATCGTTGGATTTGATTGGAAGAATATTGATGGTGAAAGCTGATTCCGAAGATCCAAAGGAAAGATTTGTAAATGAAATGACATCCCAGTCAGATCCCGGATTTGATCCATCGAAATCCCTCAACTCCCAGTCATAAACCCCACCATTATTCAATGCAATAGAAGTCGAGGTAAAAGAGCCAATTGATGCCAAGGCATCATCCGAAGAATCGTTTGGTGTGCCATTGTCATTGCGAGAGATAAATTGGTTTAGCGATGTTGCGGAAAGTGATGATGAGGCTAGTCCAAGACCGGGAGATATAAAATCGACCTCACCATCACCACTTCCTATGGATACTGAACTTACTGTCCCGTCACCACCAACTACCGTTTTTTGATTACCATCAGCTGAAACTGTCCCGTTGAATGAAACCCCAGAGGAAAGTTCAAGCTTTCCCTCCTCTATGATGATATTTCCTGAATAGGTGGAAGATGGGTTGGCAAGATTAACGATACCGGATCCTTGTTTGGTTACCTTTTCATTTCCTGATAATTTTCCACTTAGGGTAACCCGGCCCAATTCAGATGCCTTTAGGTTTAGGGGTCGGTTGATTTCAATGTTTCCGGAGAACTCACTTGTGCCGCCAACATTTTCTCCAATCGTTGCAGATGTTAATCCTTGCACTACAATGTTGTCAAAACGGTGCTTTTCATCATCTGCTGAATTAATCGCAGAAAGTTGGAAAATTAAACTTTCTGAATTGGGTAGCGAGTAATTTACATCGTAAGAGGCAAAGTCACCGGTTTGGGTGGTAATGGCCGTAAAACTTGAGCCTCCATCCATAGAATATTCGACCTTGATCTGATCGCTGCTCTCCATCGCGCCCACTTCAGTTAATTCCATCAATATCCTCGTACTTTCATATAATGATGCATTAATTTCCGGGCTAATCCATGAACCAGTTCCTCCTAAATCCCTAAATTCGAAGATTTCGTTTCCACTCAATTCAATTACCTTTAGGTAATCATATTGATCGGTCAATGAAGCTGGTGCGGATATGTTCCAGTCCAACTCACTTAAATCAGAGGAATTTCCAGAAGTTCCCTTCCCATTTTCTCCCCCAAAATCCTCCTCATAAAAAGTCATGTAATTGGAAGACACAGTGATGTTTTGATCGAAGGTAATTTGATCGGCCAGAAAAAATTCCCCACTGTAGATTTCGAAACTGTCCGAGAAACCCGACAAATTTGATCCATTTACCTCAAATGTAGCTCCATTGAGTGTTTCACTCCTAATCGTTAGGTCATCCAACCTCAAGTATTCTCCATCCGCATTGTTGATTGCATCAACTCTAATGCCTATTGAATTCCCTTCATCAATATAAATTAGGAAGGTATCAGTAATGTTATCATCACTGAAGTTACCCGATCTCGAACCCATACTGGTGTGAGATATACCACCGTCCAAAGTGTAGAATGCTTCAATGATATCAGTGCCTTCATGGTCGCCTGATTCACTTAGTTCAAATTCAATAAAAAAGTTAGAGAAACCTGTGGTGTTTGCAAAAGGTGATTCAAAACTCACCACTCCATCGACATCATGAAACTCAAGCATTTCATCCACCACTTTTGCATAGTCTTCTGATGCCGTCAGTGAGGCGTAAGTAAAATTGAGGTCCCACCCTACGCCATCAAGGTCAAGAGTTGGAACCGGTCCATACACACCTTTGCCATCTTGATCAGTAAAACTCTCGGAATAAATTAAGTAGCTAGCGTCAAGAGTGGGGAGCAACGAGAGAGTAATTGCTGAATAAATCAAGTATAATAAACGATTAAAACAATAGTTAAAAAATGTACTAAAAATAACTATATGTTAATTAAATAGTGGTATAAAGTAGTCAAGGAAGTATATATTCATATTATAAATGTGTTTTATAGTGCTACATTATTGAGGAGCTAATTCCTTCGAGGCCAAAGTTTAATCATTCTTTTTAGTGCTACTTCACTGAGTGTTTGTTAATAATATGAAAATGCCTGCATTTCGATTTTGGTCATATTCTTTTCCATTCTTTCTCCTGTTTGTAATTTTATTCACGCTGATGGTAATTCAGTCACATGCACAAAACCCCAGCCATCATACCGAGGAAGGTTTTAAAAATAATTACCTCCCAGAGGAGAGAATGAGAAAAAGTTTGGGCACGGTCTTCAAGTGGCGCTTTACCCGGAATTCTCAGGAAAAAGTGAATTTTGAATCAGTTGAGCCCGACATTGATTTCCTAAAATCGAATAACACGGAGGAAACCCTCACCTGGATCGGTCACTCCACCTTTCTTTGGCAATTTCAGGGAATCAATCTCATCACGGATCCACACCTTACTGACCGGGCATCACCAGTGTCTTTTGCAGGTCCTAAAAGAATCGTGAAGCCAGCAATTTCATTAAACGATCTACCAAAGCTTGATGTTATCCTTATTTCTCACAACCACTATGACCATTTGGACAAGAAGACAGTCCTTGGCATAGTAAAGAGGCAGAAGGAAAATCCACCACTTTTTCTAGTACCCCTTGGGATGAAGGAATGGTTTGCAGATATCGGAATCAAACAAAAGGTGGTGGAGTTGGACTGGTGGCAGACTCACCAAGTCGGAGGTTGGAAATATCATGCCGTACCTGTGCAGCACTGGAGCAGGCGTGGGCTGATGGATACAAATAAGGTATTGTGGGCAGGTTGGGTAGTGGAGTCTCCCGGAAAAAGATTCTTTTTTGCAGGGGATACGGGTTACTCAAAGGATTTTGAGGATATTGGTAAGCGATTTGGCAACATGGATCTGTCCCTTATTCCCATTGGAGCGTATGCACCGCGTTGGTTCATGAAAGATATGCACTGTAATCCCGAAGAAGCCGTGCAGATACATCTTGATGTGAAGAGCCAGAAGTCCATTGGGATGCACTGGGGAACTTTCTTAAATCTTACTGATGAACCTCTTGAGG
>JAYQBI010000123.1:0-4020 GCA_038137235.1 Opitutales bacterium
CCTTGGTGGATTTATTTTTCTTATCGATGGATTGAACATCCCCACAGGCAAATTCTATCCTGCGGGTTTCCCCTTCTCGGAATGCCTGTATGTCAAATTTAGTGGAAAGTGCATTGACCGCTTTGATCCCCACTCCATTTAATCCGACAGATTTTTTAAATGCCTCAGAATCATACTTTGCCCCAGTATTTATTTTACTGGAGCAATCGAGCAGCTTTTCAAGGGGAATACCACGCCCAAAATCACGCACCGTAACGATCTGTCCATCACACTCCACTTCAATTTGTTTACCAAACCCCATAACAAATTCATCGATGCAATTATCGAGAACTTCTTTGAGTAAAACATAGATGCCATCATCTTCGGATGATCCATCACCCAGTTTCCCAATGTACATACCAGGACGCAAACGAATGTGCTCTTTCCAGTCGAGCGACTTGATGCTGTCCGCAGTGTATTTGTGGTCAGCCATTTTTCCCCTTATCCATTTCCACGATATACTTTATTAGAATCCACCCCCCATTTGTCCACTTGAAAATAGAATTCCTTTAAAAATCCTTGCAAATTCAAGTGAACAACGGAAAAGATTTGCACGGAAAATGAAAATGTTTCGGGATTATTATTTGGCCTTTTTACAACTCACCGATTCACGACTGTGGAAACCGGTCTTGTGGGCCATTACACTAAGTTTGGTCGCTATTCTTCTTTGCATCATTATTGGAGGTGCTTTTCTTTACCAAGCCTTCGATTCTCTCACTAACAACTTAGCAGGCTGGATGAGTTGGGCAGATGGATGGATTGAAGGACTGGGCGTAATTTTGGGTACTCTTTTGCTTGGAATGCTCGGATATTTCTTTCTTGCAAGTGTATATGCTGCTTTTTTGGGAATTTTTCTTGATGGTGCACTGAACGCGGTTAAGGAAGTTCACTACCCCAATGCTAACTGGATCAATCCCCCCGGAATGATTGAATCCACCATTTCCTCGTTACGCTTCATTCTATGGAGCATGGTTGTTTATCTGATTGCTTCACCTCTCTTAATCATTGGATACCTGATTCCCCCGCTTGGTCTCGTCTTGCAACTTTTCCTCAGCGGATACTTACTTAATAAAGAATACGGGCAATTGGTCGAAATGCGCCTACCAAATGAGCAAAGAAGAAAAAAAACCGGTAGTTTGATGCATGGTACATTTGCAACTTTCCTATGGGCATTCCCGCCGATTAACTTTATTGCCCCGCTTCTTCTCGGTGCGTCATTGGTTCATCATCGACTGAGTGAGGAAAGGCAAGAATCTGCCCAGTTCCGTCAGCCAAACTAGATCAAATATTCAAAAGAGGAACAATTTACCTAGTAAATTCTCCCTTGAACCTTGGTCCAACAGATGAGCCATTTGCGTCCCATTCCTCGATTAGCCCAATCGCCAATCCTTCCTTAAATTGCGTGCGGGTTTTCTTTTTTCCGTTTGGGTAAAATGTAACCGCAAGTCCATCAAAAGGGGTTACCTCCCCTACCCTATACCATAAGCCATCAGATTTTTGGGCAAGTTCCTCATCCTGATTAACAAAGGGTAAATCATCAAGGTTACTCGATTTAGGCTCGGGGAAATTCATGGCATCCGTTGAACACTGGGAGGAAATCAAAATCACCGCCAAACCCATCAGTAAAAATGCCAGCATCCACCAAAAATACATTGAACTGGTCATTCGTTGCCACAAAGAGAGAGATGGTGCATCAGGAGGAGTGGGAAATATATCTTCTTCTTTCATAATACTGGGAGAATTTTAGGGGATCGCCTAGTTTAGCAAGGCATAAAGAAAAACATTCATTCCCAACCGAGCATAAAAAGAATGAGCATAATCACTAATTTCTTCCCCCGAATAGTATTTAAAGATTCTCCACCTGCCGGTTGGTTCACGAACCCATAAGGGACGTTTACCTGGAATGGTGTAGATAACATCCTTCAGTCCGTCCTCTCTGGTGACTTCATAAGTTTTCCCCTCAAAAGATGCGAGCTTGAGAGTTTCGTCAAAATCCTCCGCCGATTCTCGAACACGAAAGGATATGGGAGGCACCCAGGCACCAAATTCATCACGCCCCCAACCCATGGCACAAATCGGAGAGGCCACACAAGCCAGACGACCGTTCACTTTCATTCCCACAAACGAGTAGGTTGCCTGAGGCCATTTTTCCTGCTCAACAAAGGTAAGGACGGTGTCTGGTAACCGCTTTTGATCTTTCTCCAAACGCAAAAATTCATTATCGGGCAAGCCCTTGTAAAATGTCCGAAAAATTTCATGATTCCGAGGAAGAGGAGAGAAAAGATTTTCGGGAAATAACTGAGCAAACCAATCCTTCACTTCCACCCGTTCTTCCCAGGCTGCATAACTATGCCCCATATCATTTCCCAGAAATGATGCCTTGATTCCTGCATCCAAATAAAGAAAGCCACCAAGCGTTAGGTAGCGGCGGAGTGCCTCGTTTTCTTCAACGGAGAAATCAAAATTTGGAAGCTCATCACAGTTAATGTAAAGAATTGGATTCTCAAAAAGTCTCTCATCAATCAGGGATTCGATAAAAAGAGGATCTGGATCAAACGCAACCCGTGCCTGCTCGTTCATTAATTCCAATAAACTGGGCAGTGCATCAGGGTAGCGGATTCGACTGCCTCCATCCCTGCGTAACTGCATGACCCTTACACTTGCTCGATCTGGAGAACTGCTCCATTCGACCGGTTCATCCTCTGCAACTACAATGCAAAGAGGGCAAAGTAATAGGCAAAGAAAATTCTTCATGGACGAAAACCTAACCGTTCCAATTCCTTGCGGGCAAGGGAACTAATCGCGACAGTAGGATGAGCACGCACAAAATCCAACAATGCAGGCACACCCACTTTGGCATCACTCAGTAAGCCATCCATTGCGGCACGCTGAATTGCATAGTTCGGATCAAGAAGAGAGAGAATATGCACCTTCATCCAACCTGGCACCCGACGCTTAGCCAGAGAACGCAGCGTTACCGAACGAACCAAACCATCCTCATCGATCAAAAGATCCATGTAACGGGACTCCACCACTTTAATGTCAGCCAGCAGAAATGATTCTGCAGCAAAAACACGAACTTCCGGGTACTTACTATCTATAAGAACGCCCAGTTCATCCTCCTCTATCTTACTGATTCTGCCACGAATTGTTCCCAGGACCAACTCCCTCACCTCAGGATTTCTGTCTCTGAGTGCCGGCATCCAGGATGTAGCATCGTGCCAACCATTTGATTGTACCAAAAAACGCTGCCATGCAATTGCTCTGAGTCGTCCGCTTGGATGTTCAGTCAAGGCACGATAAATCTTGGTGGCATCCCCGCCCAAAGCGGATAGTCCATCAAATATCTTTTGTGAAAAATCATCCAAACCCTGGACGGAAAGAAGATAATCCAAAATCATATTGATGTTTTCCGCAGATAGGCGCTCTCCAAGTCGTGCGAGTTCGATGGCTGATTGTGCGGCAAGACCTTGGTCCTTATCCTTTAGCAAAACGCGTAAAACATCCCGGTAATCGGGATAGGAACGAGAAAGATTACCTGCAGTTTGAGCAACCTTAGCACGCACGCCAAAATCTTTGTGCTTTGCTAACTGTTTTACCGCTTGATCAATACCCGGAAACCTCGCGTATATTTTGACCTGGTCTAAAGCAACCAATAGAACACGAGAATCCTGATCCTGTAAAAGTTTAACCATGGTCGCGGGTGGAATTTGTACACGCAAAGAAAAATGATTCCTCAAAAGATTTTGCCGGACAACCGAATCTGGATCTAGAAATGCGGCTTGGGTTAATTTTTCCAAGTCCGGGCGAAGTTTTCCGGGTCTTGACCGGTAGACCACCCGGCCATTAATTTCGAACTTCTCCATTCCCGACTGCAAAAGTCCAGGAACCAATCTAGGGATCAGAGCGGAAACCTCACGCCTAACTTCGACATCTGGATCCCCTAATCTGGAATAAATATTCTCGACCAATGCGGGCTCA
>JAYQBI010000124.1:0-4003 GCA_038137235.1 Opitutales bacterium
CCTGCCAAAATGCAACAGCCTGTCCTTCAAACCTTCCCAGTTTTTCCATGCCTTCTGGTAGCAAGTGGGGAAGGATTTTTCCGAAGTATGTGGGAATGATGGTAAGAAAAGAAAGAAATGAAATCCCTGCCTGTCCGAGCACTGGCAAAAATACATAAAGAGCAAGCACGGACAGGCGGGCAACCCAGGAGGCAGCTCTGGGCCGGGGTACCACCATCCCTATTGCATGGGCAGTAAGATGATACAGAAGGACGGAGCAGAAAAAGACGGCATACAAATGGGCAAGGTTAAGGAAGGGGATTTCCCCAACCACCGAGCAATGAAATAAAAAAGGGAGGGTGATAAGAAACATAAAATATTCCCTTGCGGGAAGACCAATGGCGTAGCCAATAATTTTGGATAACGGACTCATCGGAGTCATGCGCTGGTAGTCCAGTAAACCGCATTCTTTTTCCTCTGCCGTTACCGAGGCCACTCTGCCCGTACCCAAAAACATCAGGTAAAAGCCCTGCAGAATTAAGAGTATGGTAAATGCTTCCCGTGCTCCATTTTCAGGAATTGAAATGAGTTCACTCATCCCGGAATCACTTTCATTTGCAGGAATATATACCTGCATGCCATCCAAAAAAGCGGCGAGGTAAAGGGAGGAGCAAAGGATCAGGGAAAAAAGACCGGAAGCGATCAGGTTCTTGGTTCTTAGCCTTTCGCGTATTCCCCGGATAATTAATGGGTTCATTCTGCTTTCCTTCCCACAAGGTTTTGAGATTCAATTTCAAGGAAAATATCTTCCACGCTCGGCCGCTCACAGGTAAACCCGGAAACCGGCAACCCTGCTTTAACCAGTTTTGCAAGAATATCGGTGGCCTCAGCTTCTCCTCCATTCACCGTTGCACGAAACTGAGTATTTCCGCTACCTATTGCCTGAATTTCTGAAAGAATGGGAATCTCACCAATGATCTGGAAGAGATTCGGATCAGGCCTGGAAAGCTGGATTTGAAGTAGGCTACTTTGCCTGTTTTGACGGCTGACCTCTTCAATGGTTCCAGAAATCTCCATTTTTCCACCTTTCATAAATCCTATGGCATCACAGGTATCCTCAATTTCCGAAAGCACATGGGAGGAAAGAAGGATGGTTTTCCCATCTCGTGCCAGTTTTTTTAAGATATTTCGCAATTCGATGCGTGATTTTGGATCAAGATTGGCAGCTGGTTCATCCAGCAGTAAAACCTCCGGGGCATGCACCAGGGTTTTGGCCAGTAATGCCCGTTGGCGCATGCCCCGGGATAAGGTCCTGCACTTTGCATTCATGTGTGCTTTTAAGCCCGTATCCTCCAGACTTTGTAAGACCATGTTTTTTCGCTGCTCGCCATATATTCCATATGCATGAGCAAAAAGATCACAGAATTCCCATATTTTTAGATCCTCATAAACAGGAGGAAAGTCGGGCATATAGCCAAAAATCTTACGTGCTCGTTCGGGTTGGTGAAGGACAGAAATTTCATTGACCAGAATTTCGCCCAAGGTCGGCTCAAGTAAGGTGGCGATTGCCTTGATCGCAGTTGTTTTGCCGGCACCATTTGGTCCGATTAGTCCAAAAATTGATCCGGTTTTTACAGAAAAGCTTAAATCATTTACCGCGACCACATCACCGTAGTGTATTTTAAGACCTCTTACCTCTATCATTTTACCTGGCTTTCATGGACTCTATCCCGAAGTAAATTTTCGGATCGGTCAACTTTTCCTTGAACCAATTTCCATACATGGAATGATTGGAATTTTTAATTCATGAAAAGTATCCTTTATTTCTTTGCATCCTTCTTTTTCACCTTATCTCTTTGGAGTGATCAGGCCCTCTTCGACGGGGAGACCTTGGAGGGTTGGGATGGTAACCCCCTTCACTGGAGTGTGGAGGATGGAGCCATTGTTGGGGTGAATACCGCGGAGAATCCAACCAAGGGAAATACTTTCCTGATTTGGAAAGGCGGAACGCTTAAGAATTTCGAGCTTACCTTGGAGTGCAAAATTGATTCGGGAAACAGCGGAATTCAGTATCGTAGCTTTATCAAGCCGGGCAATCATGATGGCTGGAGAATCGGAGGGTATCAGGCAGATTTTGAATCCGGTGATAATTACTCGGGTATTTGTTATGGAGAGGCATTCCGGGGAATTCTTTGCATGCGGGGGGATCGTACCACTTTAACCCGTGATGAATCGGGAAAGTTGGTAAAGTCTGTTGAAAAAATTGGAGAGACTGCAAAACTTGGACTGGCGATCAAAAAGAAAGAATGGAACACCTATCGGATTGTCGCAGATGGCTACCGTTTTGAGCATTACATTAATGAACAGAAAATGTGCGAATTAATTGATGAGGACGAAAAGGAAAGACGCGCCGATGGACTGCTTGCCTTTCAGGTGCATGCGGGACCGCCGATGAAGGTATATTTCCGCAATATTCTACTCAAGCAGTAGTTCTCTTTTTTTTATGGCACCGTTTTAGAACGGTGTAATACTCAGGATGTTTTCTTGCCCGCTCATTGGCAGTCAATAGGATCTGAAAAATGAGTACCTCATCTGCCCGTTCAAAAGTAGTCCTGGCTGGGGGTAGCGGATACCTCGGTCGTCTGCTTGCTGATTCCTTCAGTAATGATAATTGGGAGGTAGTCATTCTCTCACGATCTTCAAATTCAACTTTACCTGAAGCGGTGCGTGAGGTTTATTGGGATGGGAAAACTATGGGCCCATGGAAGGAGGCACTCGAAGGAGCAAGTGCCCTCATCAACCTTGCTGGCCGGTCGGTTGATTGCCGGTACACGAAGAAAAACAGGGAGAGTATTCTGAAATCCCGGGTTGATTCGACCCGGGCATTATCCGAGGCAGTGCAAGCTTGCAGCGACAAGCCAAAGGTATGGCTGAACGCTAGCTCCATGGCAACTTACGGGCAGTGTGGAGGGAATGAGCTTCCCTTTGATGAAGATTCTCCCACTACCGGAAAAGGATTTTTGGAAGAGGTTACCCAAGCCTGGGAAAATGAATTTTTTAAGCATTCCTGGGCAGATGTTCGTAAGGTTGCCCTGAGGATAAGTTTTGTCCTTGGGCGGGAGAGCGGTGCGTTCCCATTGCTCGCTAAATTTGCCCGTCTTGGATTAGGCGGTGCTCAGGGCTCAGGCAAGCAATGGATGAGCTGGCTGCACGAGGATGATTTTGTGGGAATTGTTCGTTTTTTGATCGAGCACAATAGCCTTGCTGGTTCCTACAACCTGGCTGCCCCACATCCATTGACCAATGCCGAATTTATGCATTGCCTGCGAGCGAAACTTGCTCCACTGGGGATTGGGCTGCCTGCACCTGCGATCGGCGTCAGGCTAGGATGTTTTCTGATTGGCTCAGCACCTGAACTCGCTTTGCAAAGCCGCAAGGTAGTATCTGCCAGGCTAAAGGAGGAAGGGTATCAATTTAAGTATCCACTGCTTGATCATGCAGTGGATGCATTGATTGCTTAGGAGGGTTTAAAACCCCCAGCGACCGCCAAACTCGAAGGAATTGGCAATGTGGGTGTCGAAGTTTCCAGTGCCAGTAACTATGGCTAAACGATATCCAAATAGTAGTCCGCCGCTATCCCATAATGCCCACTGCAGAGTGGTGTGGAAATCCCAGAGGAAGCAAAGTTTTTCTTCCTGAAAGATAGGGTTATCTAATGTTGGATATAAATTTGGATCAAATGGATACAAAGCAAATGAATTATCAATTATATAGAGTGAGTTAGATTTTAAGGAATCAGTTAGGCCATTAATATCATTAACATAACCTGAAGTCTTTAAATGATTATGTCTCGATGAAAATCCCAAACTTGTGCCAGCTCGAAAATCAATGCTGTCAGATAATTCGAAAGTCATATTGGGCCGCAGGGCTAAATAGTAATTCGAAATTTCACCAGAAACATTACTGAACTCTTGGTTGGTAAAACCGGCTAAAATTCCAAGCTCAAGCATTTCGAAGGAAAATC
>JAYQBI010000125.1:0-3935 GCA_038137235.1 Opitutales bacterium
TGCAACACCAAACCTAATTGAGCGTTTGGTGTTAATAGCTGGAAATACACCTAAGAATGATTTCAACGGCTCCATTCCACTGAGCATGATTCGAGACAGTGAAATTTTACTTAAATACCTGCAACCTTCTTTTATCAGTACATCATCCAATACGGTGATAGTTGAAGAAGATGGTAATCTGACATTATCCGCGGAATTTGATGGACGCTTTCTATCATATCGATGGACTCGAGTACCTGAGGGCGATGATACTGCAATAGAAATAGGTGAAAATTCCAACATTTTATCTATTCCTAACGCAAAGTCTAAAGATCATAACGGTGTGTACACCGTTACTGCCTCAAATGATTTTGGAAGTGTTACTAGCACTCAAATTTTTGTAATCGTTTCTGAAGCAGTCATTCCTTAGTTTTTTGATTTTCTTGAAGTGTTGAAAATTCACAGGAAAAGGTTGGGCAGTCATTTATTCTTTTACAGCATACCATTTTTTCTACCTTTAATTTCGACGGCTACCTCACCCTCGCCCCCTGAAAACTTTGAAGTAGAATCTGCACTTGGCTTGGAAATGATCTGGGTGGATGTGCAACCCGATTTCAAACCAACTACATACACTAAGGGAAGTCCAGTTGATGAAAATGGACACAGAGGGGATGAAAACCAACACCTTGTTTCATTAACGAAGAGTTATTACCTCGGAAAGTTTGAGGTTAGACAGGCGGAATATGAAGCCGTTTTAAGAGCTAGTAATCCCGATAAAAGAGCCAAATCTCCCAGTGGATTTAAATTGCCCGAGCAACCAGTAGAAAATATTTCCTGGGACGATGCTCTTTATTTCACTGAAAGATTGAATGATTTGGAAAAAGCAAAAGGAAATCTCCCCAAAGGCTGGACCTACACTCTTCCAACAGAAGCTGAATGGGAATACGCCTGCCGAGCTGGCTCAAGTTCGGCTTATTCATTTGGAGACAGCCTAGAATTAAATCAATCAAATTTCAGGCTCACTCCAGATACTGAAAATAAACCAAAACCAGTAGGTCAGTACGAGCCTAACGCCTTTGGGTTTTACGACATGCATGGTAATGTTAGTGAATGGTGCTCCGATTGGTATTTCAGGGATTTCAACGGATCTTACCTAGACCCTACTGGTCCAATTTACATCAAGAACGCAAATGGAGATTATCGAGATCCTCAAAAATATATTTTTTACGACCCGCTAAATCCGCCTAGTTTTATTCTTCCTAAGAAGGTTTGCCGAGGGGGCTCCTTTAATGACGATGTCCTCGATCAACGATCTGCACGCCGCTTCCCTACACCCATCGAGGATAAATGGACTCATATTGGATTTAGATTGGCACTAAAAAAAATCGAGACCAATACCACATTAGAGTATGCAACCACAGGCTCTCCAGTAACTGCAATTTTTGGAGGAGACTTCGAAATGGAAGTAGTCTGGGAAGACAATGGAGATTCTCCCGTATATTCAATTTCCCAAAACAAGTTGGCCGAGTTGCTGCAACCAAACAATAATTTTTCAATAGCTAATGCCGATGATCATATGTTTGTATGCATCAAGTCATTCTATGATGATACTTTCTCTTTTCTTTCTCAATCGGATGAACTTGTTCCTGGTTTGGGTTATGCCGCTTATTTTTGTTATGATAACGGTCTAGGAGAATGGGTTTATGACAAAGACGACCGGGTTGGCTTGATATCCGCAGATGATTTGGCCAATTTCTTAAATAACTCAAATGCAGATCTTCTTGGGCATGCTACTTTAGCTTGGCCAGCAGATCCGCTCCAGCAAGATTTCATTCAACCTTATTATACTCAATCAATCAGCCGTTCCATGGTTTCCTTAAGGAGTGAGCACCTAAGCGGTACATTTTCTGAATTCCTTAACCAAGCCAATCATATGGGTAATGGTTGGATGTGGACAAAGTGGTTCGGGTATTATTTTGTTCCTCAATTCCCCTGGGTTTTTCATGAAAACCTCGGCTGGACCTACATTTATCAAACACAATCAGATAATGCGTGGATCTTCAGAGATCATTTAGGATGGGGATGGATATCCGCACCTGATTGGTGGTTTCGCTTGGATGCTGAAAAGTACAAGGAAGCCAACCAAACTGCATCCTTTCCCTACCTCTACCGCCATGGATATGATGAAAACGACACCAAGGTATGGACCTTCTTAAATCCTGCCAGCTCCCAAACTATTCTATACGATTTTCAGGAGAACGACTGGTTCGATTTAGATCAGTCTATTGATATCAATGGTACTATAGTCCCCCAACTTGGGGGGTCTGTATCCGGTTACGGACAGTACAACAGATGGGAAAAAGTAATCCTCACCGCGGAACCATCGGATAATTTCAACTTCCTTTATTGGGGCAATAATCAGAGCCAAACCGCCACCTACGAATTCTTTGCGACAAAGAGCCAGAAGATGCATGCCTCCTTCTCCCCTACATTATCTGGCAGTCCAACCTCTCAAACCACCGAACAAATTTTTGCTGAGATTCTGTCCATCAGAGACGATTTGGATGATATTGAGAAAAGCAGAGCATTATTTGAGTTCTTATTTACCGGAAAGTCTCCAACTGCCGGAGTTAAGTAATGATTATCTTGAAAAAACAGCTACAAATGCTGACTTTTATTAGATTAGGCAGTTTCATAATTTTGTGCTTTTGGAGTTCTCAAATACATGGACAACAACAGAAAATAGAAGCACTTCGTTTGATTCAGCAGAGGATCGAATCGATGAAAGAAACGATGCGTTCAATGGGTGCAAGTCAGTTACCTGATCCACCGCCCCCTCCCGTCGAATACAAGCAACCTGCTGAGTACCGAGCCCAAGCACATAGCCCAACAACAAATCAGAAAAATTCAAGCTACAGCATTGTATCAGCCAGTGAACCAAGCGAGGAGAATTCTCCCAACCAAGGCTACTATATTTTACCATTCTTTGGATTTTCCATCGGGTATGATAACATGGGTACATTAAATCCCCCAGGTCCTCTCAATAATTTATCCTTAGATGCAGAAACAGGATCTTCATACGGATTGAGAGTTGGACACTCTTGGAAATATTTTTACCTCGAGGAAAGAGTCAGTATGAACTCCATGGAACTCCTAACTGAGATGACATCACCGCTTGGTTCTGCTGAGCTTACTGGCAACTTGGATTGCCTCTCCTTTCAACAATCATTAGGTGCCAGAATTCCTTTTTCTGAAAAAATCTTTTTTAACATTGGTATCGGGGTAGGTTTGTCTCGTAAGGAAATTGATTACCTTGTTGTTCAAGCAGGTACAACAACTCCCATTGATGCTCAAAGTTTTTCGGACTGGGTGTTAAGTTACGATGCGATTTTAGGATTGAAATTTTATCCCTTCAGTCACTTGATGGCGGGAATCAATTACCGATGGTCAAGGATTGAAGAAATCGATAATTTTTCTGCACATGATCTTCACCTGATTGAGGGATCACTGGGCTTCATTTTTTAATTTTTTGGCATTAAAATGGAGATGTTCTCCCCCCTATGATTACTCCTTTTAGCTAATCTTCGAGTTTGACTTCATTCCTTGTTTGGAGGGACAATGTCTGTTGCTATGACAATGTTTGGTTCCAGTATTGATTTCCTTACCCAAAAGGCGAAGGATATTACCCAAACAAATCGTAAATCCATCGACCGAATTGCATCAGGGGGAGATTCGCAAAAACTCGCGGCAATGGACCATAAAGCGGGCAATCTCGGCAAAGTAATTCGCATATCGACTAACAACATGTCCAAGCAGGACTCCATTCGCTTTTTCCAAAATGCGATCTCCTTCATGAAATTTCAGGAGGAAGCAATTTCATATGCCCGCAATCTATATTCCCAAATGCACGCATTGGCCAAGGAAGCTCAATCAAATAGCATAAGTGAGAGTGAAAG
>JAYQBI010000126.1:0-3710 GCA_038137235.1 Opitutales bacterium
GACCTTGTCCTATTTTCACAATATCGGCACCAGCTTCTCCCAGAAATTCAACCCCTTCGCCCGTGGTTACATTTCCAGCCATAATTGGAAAGTCCTTAAAGGATTTCCGCAGAGCTCGGATCGCATCACCAACCCCTCGGGTATGACCGTGGGCCGTGGATACAGCTACAAGGTTAAGGCCTTTGGATATCATTTCTCCGACGTGATTAATTAAAGAATCTTGATCGATATTTCCATCGTCATCACGGGGTACAGATACTGCTGCACCGCAAAGCAGTCGAAAGTTCTCGTCCCGGGATGGTTTGAGGTGGTCGCTCGACTCATCCATTATTCTTTCAATATCACTGAGAGTGTACAAGCCACGCATTCTGTCTTCTTTGTCCACGACCAGAAGCTTATGTATGCCCATGTGTTTACTGAAAAATTTATCAGCAGTGGAAATGGGGTCATCTCCGACCTCTGACTCGCAGATGGTAAAAACTTTATCCCGGGCAAGCATTCCTTCAGTTACCTTGTGGTGACGGTATCTTTCTTTAACTACTCTTCCAGGTAAGAGGCCGAGAAGTTTCCCCTTTTCATCTACAATAGGGAAAGTGCGGAATTGAAAGTTTTTTTCATCAATTGTTTGAAGAACATCGCCAATTAATTTGTCGGCAGTAAATGAGATGGGATCCTGAATTAATCCGTGAACATGGTGCTTAACTCTGGAAACTTCCTTTACCTGTTGCCTGGGGGTCATGTTGTAATGAATCAGACCAAGACCGCCGTGGAGTGCCATACCTATGGCCATTTCAGATTCAGTCACCGTATCCATATCTGCCGAGACCATGGGCAGGCTTAAATGAATTGATTCACAGAGTTTGCTATCCAGTTTAACATGGCCTGGCAGAACATCAGAATAACATGTGACTAAAGATACATCGTCAAAAGTCAGCCCGTTTGGAAGAGAACGAGAGAAAAACTTATTCGTTTCGAGGAATAAATCGTTATCCATTGTTGGTGCTATTGTTGTCCATCGACTATAATTGATATGATCTATATAGCTGTTTTTCTCAAGGATATTTAATGAGTTCACCAAGAAGTTATCTACGCTACGAGCAACCTTTTCATGTGCCACTCGCTACTGCTCGGGGAGTATGGAAAAAAAGAGTAAGTTGGGTCATTCGGCAACTCGGTGAAGATGGACAAGTACGCTATGGTGAAATTGCTCCGATTCCAGGTTTGTCCGAAATTCCTGAAAATGAAATCAAGGAAGAAGTGGAAAGATGGATACAGCAAGGGGGACAGAATGGTGATTTTAAATTTTTGGGGCCGGGCATTTCTTGCCTTAATTCATCCATCTGGGAACTTTCCTGCGATGCCTCCTCTATTTTGCAGGGTACGGCCCGTCTCTGGGGAATGCATGACTCGTCGAATGGAAGCGTGATCAAACGAAAAATTGGACTGAGACCGATTGAGAACGAACTGCCATCTGTTCTCGAATGGTTAAAGACACTTCCAGACCACTTTAAGGTGAGGCTCGATGCCAATGAAAGCTTTTCCCGTGACTTACTTCTAAAATGGGTAGATGCACTCGAAGGAAACCAAAAAATTCAATTTATTGAGCAACCTACTGGAAGTGACGATGATGATTGGTTGATCGATTTTTCCAATCAATCTTCTGTGCCAATCGCCTTGGATGAATCTCTTTTTCGGATTTATAACTCGGGTTTAATTACCTCTCTGCCAAGAAGTTTATTTTTGGTCATTAAACCAGTTCTTTTTCCTAATTGGGTAAAGCTATTTTCTGATCTTGAGGACCGAATGAACCAGGTCGTTTTTTCAACTGCCTTTGAAAGTCCCTTTGGCTATGAGTCAATAATCCGGCTGGCAGCAGATTCAACCCAAGTTTCAGGATTGGATCGATCTTGCTTTTGCGGGAATAAGAACGAATTCCCTCAACATCACCAATCTCTTTTATCATCTCCATCCGTACCCTCTGATAAGCTGGACAGGCTTTGGCAAACCTTGCACCAATGATGATTCCTTACTCTGATCGTATCTGCAACTGGGAATCAAGTGGAAGTTTAAAGGGAAACTTTCTCTTACATTATGCAAAAAAGGCCTTCTACATCTTACAAAATAATAATTCGGTCATTTTTTCCCCAGATATCCCATCGGAAAAGTGTGAAGTAAATGCTACGACTGTCCTTCATTTCCTCTCTGGTGGTACAGGCGGGAAATCCGAATATGTAATTCATAACGGAGTTACTTTAGGGGCTGCAGTGGATGGACTAATCCAAAAAATAGGTGACCACCCCCTTAGCAGTATCTGTTGTTTACCTTTATGGCATGTGGGGGGGTGGATGCAGTTGGAGAGAGCTTGGAGAACGGACGGAAAAATTCTGTTCTGCGATTTTAGGGATCTTTTAAAACCATCGATTGCAGAAAAAATGACCGGTAAATGGATTTCTTTGGTGCCTACTCAAATAAAGGAACTTGTTGAATCCAAGCAAGGATTGAGGTCATTGCAAAAAGCGAAAGGAATTTTCCTCGGAGGAGCGGCGATGAATTTTCAATTAAGAGAGACAATTCGTAAGTTGGAATTACCCGTGTATCCGTGTTATGGATCCTCAGAAACTGCTGGGATGGTCTCACTCCTGCAGTCTGAGGAATTTTTGAACGGAATGAATGGGGTGGGGCAAGCTCTTGACCACGCCCAGATTCGTATTGATCCACTGAACGCTCAACTGGAAATAATGGCGACCAGTTTATGTCTTTCCAGAGGAAATCATACCTATGCCCCGGGCACTTGGCTGAAAACTGCCGATTATGGCGAATTGGATTCTCGTGGATATTTGACCATCGAAGGCCGTCTTGACCGAATTATTAACACCGGTGGAGAAAAAGTGAATCCTAGCCAAATTGAAAAAATTTTATACTCAACCGGCATGGTCGAAGAATGTCTGGTTCTGGGAGTTCCAGACGAAAAATGGGGCCAGCGGGTCGTTGTCTACCTCTCACCATTGCAGATTGATCTTAAAACGGTGAAAGAGACTACTTCCCGTCTATTAACAGGAGCGATGAAACCTAAAGAGTGGAAGGTTTGTTCAGAATTGCCTCTTACGGAAATGGGAAAGCCCAAAAACTACCTTTGAATTGTGTGGTAAGTGCAAAAACTAAAGTTTTTCGATGATTTTGTCGGCCAGACCGTACTCGATTGCTTCCTTGGCAGTTAAATAAAAGTCTCGATCTGTGTCCTTTTGAATTTTTTCCATGGGTTGGCCAGATGAACGAGCGAGGATGGTGTTTAATTCTTCCCTCAGCCGTTCCATTTCCTGGGCTTGAATATTAATATCAACCGCGGCCGCAACCATCCTGCCAGTGATGAGTGGCTGGTGAATGAGCACCCTGGAGTGAGGATATAAGAAGCGTAACCCTTTGGAGGCTCCACAGAGTAGGATCGAACCCATACTCGCGGCCATACCTGTAACCACTACTTTAATGGGTGAGCTGATTAACTGCATGGTGTCATAAATCGCCATGCCGGCGGTTATGGATCCACCCGGCGAATTAATATAAAATGTAATCTCCTTTCCTGGAGCAGTAGCTTCCAGATGCAGGAGCTTTTCCGTGATGTCGCGGGCTGACTTGTCGCTGACTTCTCCCCAAAGGAACACCTTGCGGTCATCAATAAATTTTGACTGGATAGCCTCAGCGACCGATCCTGT
>JAYQBI010000127.1:0-3652 GCA_038137235.1 Opitutales bacterium
AATTCTCTTACATTGAATGTGAAATTATGACCGGAAGAACCCATCAAATTCGGGTACATCTTTCCTCTGCCGGGCATCCATTGGCGGGTGATAAAACCTATGGATATAAGGCCAACAAGGGGGAGGAACCCATTTCGCGGGTAATGCTCCATGCCTGTAAGTTGTCTTTTGAGCATCCGGAAACCTGTCAGAAATTGGAATTTCCTTCCCCTTTACCTGCGGATTTCCAGAAATGCCTAAAAAGATTGGAGGGATGAGGCAAAGAGCTGTGAATTAATCATCTGTTTGGTGGTTTGAATGCAGGGAAGCTGTGATTTTAGAAAAAGCATCGTCCACATCGTCCACAATTTGAAAGAGATTTACATCACCGGGAGAAATGACTCCCCATTTGATAAAGTGATCAAAATTAATCAAGCCATCCCAGAATTCTTTTCCATATAAAAAGACCGGCATTTTCTTATGTAACTTATTGGTCTGGGCAAGGGTCAGGGTTTCAAAGAGTTCATCCATGGTACCAAACCCTCCGGGGAACACCACGATCGCTTTGGCATGATAAAGAAAGTAAAACTTACGCAGAAAAAAGTAATGGAATTCAAAGGAAAGGTCAGGGTCGGCATAAGGATTGACTCCTTGCTCAAACGGTAGGCTTATTCCCAAAGCAATTGATTTTCCGTTGGCTTCGCTAGCACCTTTGTTTGCTGCTTCCATCATTCCCGGGCCACCACCAGAACAGACAAAATATTTTTGATTTGCTGGATTTTGTTCTGACCAAAAAGTAATTTTTTTGGATAAATCTACGGCTTGATCATAGTATTTCGATAGCTGTGCAATGGATTCTAATTTTTTTAGTGCAAGATTCTGTTCCTCGCTCCTTTGATTGATTGGTGGAAGGGTTGAAATATATTCATTCAATTCTTTATTGGCGATTGCGGATGGTTTGGGTCTAGCCGAACCGAAAAATACAATTGTATTTTCTACATTTTGTTTCTTTAGCCGTATATCAGGTTCAAGTAATTCGCAAAGTACCCTAATGGATCGTGCATCATGTCCATTGAGGAATTCCTTATTGTCATATGCTTTATTTGGATTGGTTGCCATGAATCTAATCATGATTTTCAAAATTGAATTGAAAAGAGAAAAGAAATTTCAATTTAGATTAAAGTTAGCCTTTGTGGTTCCGACTATTGAATGTAGCCGCAAGGATGTGGCCCCTTTAAAATTGATTCGATCTACAGGATGTTGATTAGAATCAGCGACTTTCCGTTTATGGAAAAGATTAATTAGTTCTCGCTGTGATAAAATTCGAACAATTTAACAAGAAAAATGAAGATGTGCATCCAAAGTGTTGTGTACTAAATCCTTCAACCAATAATCTAGTCAATTTCCCTGCACCAGATAGACAGACTTTGGTGTCAGCTGAAGAAGTTGGCCACTGGGTTGACCGTTTGATGGAGATGCCTGAGGATAGTTGTATGACAGACCGTGTAGAAAAAAAAGATGACTATTTGGAATTGGCAGCGAAATTAGTGAATGAAGGACTGATATAAGTAAGCCTGCAACATGCAAACCTTTGCATTCTTTCAGCTTGTTCTTTTATGCTTTTATTCGTCTTGTTCAATGGAGCCATTTGAGCAAGAAATCACAAAAGATGAACCTAGCTTAGTAAAAGATAATGCGGTCTATTCTCAAAACAAAAAAAATAACCAAATTTTGCAAAGCCTGTATGCTGAATTAGATAAGCCAATTCTGAGTTATCCAGTGATCGATTATTCCCTTACCGAACAGCGGGAAGATGGTTTACTTTACAGAAAAAGCCATGGCAAGCCATTTACTGGTCAAGTTATGTTAAAGGGGAAAGATGGTTTTTTGTTAATGAAGTGCGTTTATTATAATGGGCTTCCCCACGGAAAAATGGAACGATTTCACAGAGGTAATTTCACATCAATGGAGGCTGTATACATCAATGGTAACTTGACCGGCACCAAAATAAGTTGGTGGGATAATGGTAATGTTAAAGAGGAAGAGTATTGGGGCAAAGGGCAGTATCAGGGAAAGTCGTTGTGGGATAGGGTTGGTCGACTAATACGTAAAGAATCATTGCCGCCCGACCCTTAACATTTGGTAAGGGCAGGTAACTGTGACTCAATGATTTTGTCTAAATATTTCCCAAAGTCACCAGCGCGAATGATAGAGAGGTTATCAATCAATTCATTACGTTCAATCTCTCGAAGTGCGTGGAAAGCGAGATCAGAGAGGTCATCCGGGCAAACTAAGGCAAGAAAATTGGCATAGAGTCGAGAGTTTGTAGTTTTTAAAATATTGATTAGTTCAGTCTGGGAGTCTTCATTCCATGAGTTTCTAATTTCTATTCCCAACTTCAGGCTTGGCACCCAGATGTCACATTCATCGGTAGCAAAATTAGTTAATATTTCGATCCCACGAAGTTTGAGCTTGTGCTCGCATATATGAATTAGATCCATGATGGTTGCAGAGTATCCCAAAAGTGAATCTCTTTCCCTAGACACTAATGAGTTTAAATATTCGATGATGTCGCCACGGTGTAAAACCTGGATTCTTTCAAGGGCAAAACCCCGCAGTTTTGGGTCAGGAAATAAGGTTGAAAGTGACAAACTAGTTCTTTTAAATCCGTTTCTCGTTAACTTGTTCTCTCGGTTTGCGAGAAGATCTTTTAAATCTAGCGGTAAATCAATGGCATGTACCCTTAAGTCATAATTTCCGTGCTTATTTGATAATTTTACAAGATTTTCTCTTATCCATGTGGCAAAAAGCATGACATCCGCATTATCCTGATATCCGCTGGAAACAATTTCTTGTGCTTGCTCAATAAAAATTTTGCAGTGCTTAGATTGCGTGTCATAAAGAGTGGGATTTGCTTTTATTGATTGAATGATTTCTTCGATCAATTTTTGATCATCCGTCCAATCTCTTCTTCTTCGATGAAAAATTGGAACCCCAAGTTTTGATGCACTAGGTTTAACCGAGGATTTAGGATTAGTTTGCATGATAAAAAATCATACCTTTGTTTGTAATCATTGAAATATTTTGTTCAAGATACTAATAAAATATTACTACCCTTCGTTTTATGATTACTTTCAAGAAATTCACTCAAAAATTTCTTCTAGTTGCGTTATCTGGTTTAAATTTATGCTTTTCTGATGATATCAATTCAACAGGTTTTAATGGAGAAATCATACGGGTTATTAAGCCAGGTGTTTTTGACTACAGTACTAATGGGCTTTTATTAAGAATGCGTGCTTGGGGTGTAGGATTCCCCACTCGCGAACAACCAGGTTATAACCAGGCAATCTCATTCACCGAAACAAATTTAATTGGTGTGTTGAATGAGATTAAGATCAAGCGCGAGTTTGATCTAGAAAATCTAAAAGTCGTCGATATCACCCTTCCCTTGAGATCAACTACTTTTAGCAGACTTGCAATTGAGGAAGGTATAGGTTGGCATTTGGAGAAAGAGACCAACCGTCATGGTTTTTTAGTCATGGCTCAACTTCGTGCTAAAAGAAAAAGTTTGGGTGTCTGGGCAACAGGGTTTGACTATCATTCTGCCCCGACAAGTCTCAATCTCAGTGCGAATTCACCAATACTACCAAAGATAATGAGTGGTAACGGCGTC
>JAYQBI010000128.1:0-3626 GCA_038137235.1 Opitutales bacterium
GTTCAAGGCTGGAGCAAAGCTCAAGGCTGCGATCTGATTTCTTGATCAAACTACCCCTTTTAAAAGGCTCATGGGAAACCATGAGTCTTTTTTTGGATTTGATTAAATCTCTACTCCTTCCGCAGTAGCTTAAACAGCAAACTTCAAGCAGAATGTATACTCGTCAGAAATTGATTGAGGTGAACCAAAAAACCTTCTTTATCCTCCACATGAAGATCATGCCCTGCCTCAGGCAGAGTAACAACTGTGGAGGAGGGAAAGAATTTTTCAACCAGTGAAAAATGCTCACTGCGCAAGTAGCCCGACTTCCCCCCTCTCAAAAACAATGCGGGACCATGGTAAACATCCTGCTCAGAAAGCGGGTTACAGGAAAGGCTGGCAATACAACTTCTTAAAACTTCAAGATTCGAACGCCATTCCCACCTTCCATTATTTTCCTGCAGGTTGGTGAGCAGGAACTGGCGGAATGCCCAGTTGGGGATTTTTTCCGTTAATGCAAGATCTCCATCCTTACGGCTCTGAATTTTGGATAAGTCGAGGTCCAGTAGAGCGTGAAGAGTAGGTAAATGATGTTCGGGCGGATAATCCCGTGGGGCAATATCCACCACCACGAGTCCCAGCAAGCGACTGCTTTCCTTGCATGCATGTGCCATAGCCACTTTTCCTCCAAGGCTATGTCCGCAAACGATGTATGATTCTTCTATGTTTTGCCTGATCCAGTCATGTAGACGCCTATTCATTTCCTGCAGATCAGTTTCCTCCCCATGAGGGGAATTTCCATGCTCAGGCAAATCAAGAGCATAGATGTGATATTCGCTGGATAATGATTTAGCCACTGACCTCCAGTTTCTTGATGAGCCAAGTAGCCCGTGCAGGAATAAAAGGACCGGCTTGCCGGGAATACCGTACTCTTCGTAGTACAGGGACTCGCTCAAAACAATTCCAACTGCGATGAATCCAGCCTGGGCGGGGCTCTGCGTTTTTTGGGTGGTTCAGGAATAGATGTTTCCTCCAATGTAATTTCCGAGTCTGATAAATTTTCAGGCGTGGAATCAGTCGGTCCATCTCCCTGCTCAAGCCCGGCTAAAATTTCCTTGGCACGACCGACAACCCCATCAGGTAAACCAGCCAACCGTGCAACCTGTATCCCAAAGGAACGCTCCGATGCACCCGGCGTAACCTGCCGGACAAATATGATCTCATCATTCCACTCCTTCACCGTTACCGCATAGTTTCGCAAGCGGGGCAGGCTTGCCTCGAGTTTGGTGAGTTCATGATAATGAGTGGCAAATAAAGTCTTGGGACCTTCATTTTTGGTACCGTGCAGATGTTCGACCACCGCCCAGGCAATACTCAAACCATCATAGGTACTGGTTCCCCGCCCGATCTCATCAAGAACAATCAGACTGTCAGCTGTGCAATGGTTTAGGATATTCGCCGTCTCATTCATCTCCACCATGAAAGTGGAATTTCCCCGGGCCAGTTCATCCCCTGCTCCCACCCGTGAAAAAATCCGGTCCACCATTCCAAGCTGACATGATTTTGCAGGAACACCTGATCCGACCTGAGCCATCAGGGCAATCAATGCAACCTGCCTGATATAAGTCGATTTACCGGCCATATTGGGACCCGTAATCAGGCACAACTGTTCATCGGAGGAAGAAAGGTTTGTATCATTCGGCACAAAGGCATGAGTGCCGGCAAGCCCCAGGCTTTCCTGCTTTAAGACAGTCTCCACCACCGGGTGCCTCCCCTGCTCAATGACCAAATCCCTGCTTCCCTCAATAAATTCAGGAATACAATAATCACGGTCACGGAGGATTCTGCCCCAGGAGGAGAATACATCGACTTCCGCGAGGGCACGTGCAACCAGAGAAAGTCCGTCCGCATGAACAAGCGCCCGTTTCACCACATCCTCGAAGAGTTCCTGCTCCTTTGCTACCGCCAGTTCCTCGGAATTGAGAATTTCCTTTTCCTTGGTCCGTAGTTCATCGGTGTAGAACCGCTCGGCATTGGTCATGGTCTGCTTGCGGACATAGTGCTCGGGCACCAGATGCAAATTTGCCTTGGTTACCTCAATAAAATAACCAAATGCTCCATTATACTTTACCTTGAGATTTGAAATGCCGGTTCGCTCCCGTTCTGCCGCCTCAAGTTCAAGAATCCATCGTTTTCCACCACCGGCAAGATCACGCAACTTGTCGAAATCTTTATCGTACTCGGCACGGATTACCCTGCCGCCCTCTCCCTTGACATCCAGCTTGATCTCAGCCGGTAGCTCTTCCTCCAATGCCCGGTCGAGCAAATCCCTTAATTCCTCAAACAATTCAATTCGATGAGCAAGGGATTGAATCGCAGGAAAACTACTCCCCAAAGATTCCAAAGTTTTCCGGATCGCGGGTAATCCTCGCACCGTTGCCCGCAATCCACCAAGTTCACGCGGGCGAACCACCCGGTTCCTCAACCTGCCCAGTATACGCTCCAGATCAGCTCCCCGGCGTAAGACTTCACGCACTTCCTCCACCTCCTGAGGGCAGCGGGAAAATTCCTCCACGCATGCCTGCCTTCTTTGTATCTCAGAAAGATCACGCTCGGGACTGGCTAAAAAACTTTCCACCAGGCGGGCTCCAGCCGGGCTGACTGTATCATCCATACAATCAAGCAGTGAGCCCTTACGGGTCTGGGCAGAGGTCTTAAAGACTTCAAGGTTTCGCTGAGTGGCCGGATCAAGAAGCAGTGCTGCACCCGCCCGGTATTCCTCCACCCGGCTGAGGTTCCCTGGCTTCCCCTTCAGTACGTCCTGTGCATAAACAAGCACGGCACCTGCGGGTCCAAGACCGGGATGCTCCAGGCTGATTCCAAAGCCTTCCAGGTTCATCACTCCCAAACTTTCCATCACTTCACGGGCTCCTGAGCGTTGGTCAAAATCAAAGTCCGGCCGTTCCGTTCGGGTAATTTCTCCAAGGGCACGGTCGATATCATCGGCTAGTGCCTTTCCGTTTTCCATCATTTCGAGTTTCCTGCCCAGGCTTTCAGGCATCAATACCTCACGGGGAGAAAGGGAGTGAAGAACGGAAAATATATCAGCTGGGGTGCTCTGGCTGCAAAGGGCAAACTTTCCGGTTGAAAGATCCAGCCAGGCTGCACGGGCACCTGATTTATCGAGGTCTAAAGCGAGCAGAAAATGATTATGGGAGGCGTTCAACTGTCTATCCTCCAATACGGTACCAGGGGTTAAAATCCGGGTAATTCCCCGCTTTACAAGTTTGCCCGGCTTGGGAGGTTCAAGCTGATCACAAATGGCGACTTTTTTTCCCTGAGCGAGAAGTTTACTCAGATAAGATTCCGCGGCATGGGACGGGATGCCCGCCATGGGCATATCGTGCCGCTTGGTCAGGGTAATCCCAAGAAGTGCGGCTCCCTGTTCGGCATCATCCTCAAACATTTCATAAAAATCCCCCAACCGGAAAAGGAGCAGAGTGTCATCCTCAAGGCTTTGCCTAGCCTCCCGGTACTGCTTCATCATGGGGGTTTCCGTGCTCATTAAAGAAAGGAAACAGGCAATCTCTAAGCTAGGGATTCGTCAAGGGAATGAAATTGACGTGGGAAGAAAACTAAAAATTTGC
>JAYQBI010000129.1:0-3606 GCA_038137235.1 Opitutales bacterium
GGGGGAAAATCTTCAAATTGTATATTGGGGTTTATCAATAGGAATTGGAGCAGGTTTGATTGGATTACTGCCCATGTTTTGGGTAAATGACCAAAACATTTCTTGGTTCAGCTTGTTAGGTTTTGCATTTAGTTTGTCCTTTGTTGCCTATGCATGCACGGTTATTGCCGTCCGCTTTGGACTGAAAAGTATTTCTCTTAACAATTTACGGGATGAATAAAAAACTTTTAACAACTTCTTTTTTTGCTTTGTTCAGCATAACAGCACTAAACTTTTTACAGGCTGAAAAACTAGACACATCATCTTGGATGGTAGCATATCAAGAACCATTTACAGAAGTTAGAGAGGGAGATTTACCGGAAGATTTTTTTATTTTGGATGGACATTTCGAGGTAATCAAGATGGAGGGCAATAAATGCTTAAAGCTAATTGGGAAGCCGGTTGGTGAACATGGCTTTCTTTATGGCCCCCGGTTATCGACCGATTCTTTTGAAATATCATTTTCATGTTTGGGTGCTGTAAAAAGTAGAAGGCATAATGTATTTGCGGGCTCACTGGGTGGCATACGGGGGTATATTTTTCGGATAAATCCAGTTTCTGAAAAACTTTCTTTATATTATGACGAGGCAAAGATCAGCGATGTCTCCTTACCTGCCTGGTCTTCAAATGATTGGATGAGCGTTAACCTCCGCATCACTGGCGATAGTAAAAAGTCTAAGTGTGATATCCTTGTTTCAAAGCAAGATGATTTGGATCAAAAAGAAATCAAAGCGGAGCTTTTAATTGAAGATGAAATAAAGCATGGCCGCTTCGCTCTTTGGGGATTTGCCTATGCAGAACAAGATATCTACTGGGACAATCTCGTTATCCGCGTTCCACACTTAAGCGATGGCAAAAAATAGAATTTGCTTTTATTAAATGAGGTAAGAATGGTACAACGAAAGTTTAATATCTGTAAAACTCTCGATCTTTGCCTTGCCTTCTCACGAGATGTCCAAAAAAAATAGCCACCTTCTACAATGCATGCTCTGAGCAAAGCGCTGTTTTTTTCCACTGGCGCAGTGGGCTTACTGACTTTGGTTTTTTTTGGAGCAGTAATTGAATTTAATGCACTTTCTTTAAAGCATTTTACTCAGGTAATGATTGAGTTTAGATTTATGGATTATTCATTGCCTGAAATTCTAGGGCTTGGCCAACCCGATTCAATTGCGGATCATTTGTTTAAGTTGAAAGTTGGGCTTGGGCTTATCATTGGATTTGGATCCTTGACGCTAATAGTCATAAGTTTTCTTCCAAGTCCTAGGATGCAGTTTAAGCTTTGTAGTTTTGCTATTTCATTGCCTTTACTTGGTGTTCTTTTTGGTTTTTGGATAAAATTTATTCACGATGACAGGACTGTTTCGAGAGAAGAAAAGATGGGTCTTTTTTCAATCACTTTGTTCTCTTATCCGAGTGCAGTTTTTATATTTTGGTATGGTTTACATGTTAAAAGAAGATCAGCTTACGATTTAAATGATTCAAAATATATCAGTTTTCAGCCAAGGGTTTCTCCAGCAAACACCATAGATACAGCAAAAAAATTAGCGGTAGATACAGAAAAAACGGAGAGCGATGAAAGCGAAATTACACGTAGGGGTGACAATGGTAGTGCAGAGCAATTAAAGGAACCTTCAGAATCGAGTGAAGAATTAGCCGATGCAATGAGTGATGTGGAAGATGAAGATGAGATAACTTTAGCTGGAGAAAATGAGGGGGCAGTTGAATCAGAAATTGAGACAGAATTAAATTCTGAGCAGCCTGAATTTACTACATCGGAGCAAGAGGAAATCCTTGTGGAAGTTCCAGATTTGACACCTGAAACGGATGGCAACAATGTTTTGCAAAACAAAAATGATGCTAGCACTGAATCCGCTGAAGTTGTTTCGGGAAATAATGAAACCGACCTGGAACAAAGTTCAAGCGATGATTTGAGGATGGGGGAAAAGACTCCTCAGTCAGATCCATGATTTTTAGAAGAATATTATCCGTTTCTTGTGGTTTAATTCTAGGAATAATCACCTTGTATATCCTTGAAGGTGCATGCTTTCGTCTAGTGGAGGATTATGCATTTAAAAGGCTTCGCTTGGCATGGGGAAATTATCTTCAGGGAAGTGCTCATCCTATTTTGAAAAAGTTCCCATTGGATCATTTTGCCGAACCACCATCTCTTGATCAGGAGGGTAATATTGATCAGGAGAGTGTTTACTCTTCGCGTATCATGAGCTTTAGTTTGCCTCAAAGAGACCGCTTCTTGGAGTTCATCCATTCAGAAAATGACCCCTTAAGGAATTTCGATATCCGTGATCTACAAAGTTTGCGTGGAGTTATTACTCCGGGGCTTACTCGACCGGCAATGTATGAAGATGTGAGGGATGGTTTAGCAAGACGGACTGGAGACATACTTGAGTATGCAGAAGGATTTTTCATTTTTGTTACAAGTGTTTCGAGTAATTCCGATTATGAATATCAATTTGCACAATGGGAAAAGACATTTGCTTTTTTACTTAAGGAGGGTATGGCCTGCGTGTTATTGGCCACCAATTCTCTGGAAGATTTAATGGGCAAGATTTCTTTTTTGAAAGCTAACTATCCCTTACTTTCCGAGAACCTGGTTGTTTTTGGACGAGGTGAACAAGCATCATTGGTTATGGAAGCATGTTTTGCCCGACCATCATTTTATCGTGGAATTATTGTGGAAAATCCTACGAGAACAGTACCGCTTCCCAGGGAAATTTCACAAAATTGGTTTTTGGCACACCTTGATCAAGCCAGTATGAAAGAAAAAATTCTTACCAATTCAATTCTGGATTGGGCGAGAAAAGGGAGAGAGTCAGAATTCTTGTATCCCTCGAGACTGGGTGGGTTAATTCGACACGAAGTGCAAAAAGAGGCAAGCCCCCTTCCTTCTTTTGCAATTTCTTACGCTCTCATGTGTAAAGAATACTTTAGTATCGCCCGAATGCTTTTTGCAGGAACGACCTCTGGTTCTGATGAAATGCCCATTTTACCTCAACAAGATCCATCAGTGGGTCCCAAACTCGACTCGGCTCAAAATCTAAAAGATGATCTTTACAAAAAGCTTGAGGGAACAGATGCCCCTGAAACCGAAACGGCTAGTTTTAATTGTGACATGGTAAATGAATACAGGAAAATTCATGCGGATGACCCCGTCGTATCGAATCTTTCCAACCGAGAGTTGATCTTACAGATTGGGCAATCTTTTGAATCCATGGGCGATCAAGTTATGGAGCAAATTAAATTAAAAGACCCTTTGTTTATAAGATATTATCTTTCCCTAAAAGAATTGGGGTTATAATCGAGAGCCTTTTTGGAAATTTAGAATTTGGTCAACTGGCTCTAATTTGAGTGAAGCAAATCTTTGGTCTCTTTAAAAATTTTATTATATATGGCTTTAATGTTTAAAATTCGAAGCAAAATTATTATGAACTAAATAATGAAACTTACTCTAACCATAGTTTTTTATTTATCTGTGTTTTTCAATTTTACTTTAGCTGGGGAAAAGAAAGTAGTTTTTGTTGCCGGTGCAAAAAGTCATGGATTTTTTGC
>JAYQBI010000130.1:0-3593 GCA_038137235.1 Opitutales bacterium
AGAATCAAGATTTCCCGCTTTGTCATAAACTGTGTAGATTACATTGAGTGTAATAGGAGACTGCTTGTTCTCTAAAAGAATTTCTGTAATAGCCTCTTTGATGGTCGTACCCTCAGAAAATGTAAATGATGGAGAGCCATACTCAATAATTGTAATTTCCCATAATAAATCAGAGGAGAATAAATCTGTGGTGCCGACCAAAAGGTTATCCGTAGCAGATGCTCCTGGATCTTCAAAAGAAGAGGAGTCTAACATGAATTCATTAAGATCGACATAAATTTTATCATCACCAATTAGACTAGCCACTGGGTTTTCATTATCCACTACTTCAATATAACGAGTGACTGGATCAGCTGGATTGCCAGATGGGTCGGTAATTCCCTGATAGGTTATTTGGTAGTCTCCGGCTACTTCCATATTGACTGATCCAAAAAGAAATTGATCGGGAATAATCTTAGAACCATTGGGACCATCAATGATTCCTAAGTGGTCTTCCATTTCAGACTGATTGTAATAATTATCGAGTAAGGTAATACCTGGATCCTGAAAAGTTGCATTGAGTTGCCCAACTACCTGGTAACGGTTATCAGGACCCGTACCATCAGGGAACGAAACAATGGGAGGCAAGCGGTCAACAATGCGGACTGTAGGGGTTAAGCTTGACTCAACGGGAGATCCGTCAGGAAAATTCACCCGTCTGAGGGAAAAATCGTTAACAGATATGGAAAAAGTAGATTCGGAACCTAGAATCGAATAGTCCACGACCTGACTACCACTGAGGACAACATCCTGAGAAAGATCTGACTTATTGTCATAGAAAAATGCAGTGACATATGGATTTGTAACAGATTTAGTCCGCTTGATCTCGAATGGCCCATCATCTGGTGTAGGATACAACGCTTGCCTGGATTTGACCTGCCACAAATAAACCGATGATTCGCCCAACCCCAACCTGCCAGGAAATAGAGCAATGGATGGAGGCGTAGCAATCACCTCGACAGTACGGCTAATATTGGTGGTGGAGTTGGAAACATCGGTTACCTCATAAGTAATCTGATAAGTCCCAGGCACTTTCAGGTCAGGTGGATTGACTAAGGTGGCACTCCCAGAAATGTTTTCACCAAGAAAGTCCTCAGCGGTTATCCATGGATCGAAATCTGAAAATGGACGGTCGGTCATTTCGATAATCATTGAATTCTTACCCTTCCATGGCAATAATTGCATCGTTGGATGATCTCCCTTAACAATCCTGAGGATATCAGCAATTACAGGATCGCCTTCAATAATTGCAGGAACACTGGGTGCCTGAGTCTGGGGAATCGGGGCTTCCACTTCAGGAGCCATTTGCATACTTTCGAAGGTAAATTCAGCCGAGCTTACCTCGGCTGATTCGATTTCAAAAAAGATCTCGGTTGCAATATTTTGAATAAAATCAAACCCGGTAGCAGCAACTGGTGGTGGTGGAGAAAAGGCACTTTCCGGCTCGGATGAGTCCTGACTAATAGGTTCACCAAGATCATTGACCAACCCCGGAAACACCATTTGTAGAGTTGGGGGAATGAAACCCAAGGTAAGTGCGTTTCCATAGGTAGCAGTCAAATTAACCAATTCACCGGCCTGACTTGCAACCGTTTCACCCAACCTATTGGTTCCGACCTGAAGGGATTGACCGGAAACCAAAGTAACCGGGTTACCTTCCGTATCGGTAAAATCAATATCACCCGAAATTAAATTGATCCCCCCAGAAATGTCACCAGTTACGGGATTTCGAACTGCCATAAATTGAAACATCGTACCCCTGATCCCTGCAGTACCCAGAGGACTGGTAACTTTCATACTCGATCCCTTCTTTAGTTTTGGTGCCTTAACGACTAACTCACCAAAGTCCAAATGTGCGGAAAGTTCGGATTGTGTGGGTTCCTCTTCGAGTTTTCCAGGGGGAACCAATCCTTCAACAACATCTTCGAGTTGTTTATACTTTCGAAGATAAAAACGGCTGCCTGGCTTAATCGTGAATAATGCACCATTTGAAAAAAGGAGAGCAATTTTACCAGTTTTGCCAGTAGTGATTAGGGATTGGGGGGATAACTTACGCCCCACACTTTTAGGACCAACAGTTACTTTGAAATCATCAACCATGTTGTATGAACTGACCTCACCCTGAACTGAGGCGATGATTACACTCGATACAACCTTGTCCGCACAAAGATTAATGCTGGTAAGAAAAAGCCAACACAGCAGGAAATTTGTAATACCAAAGTTCCCAATGAAAACAGGGCTATTTTTAAGGCGGGGGGGCATTATTGCTTATATAAGTGCTTATAGGTTACTCCAATGCGGAGTCCGTCCGCAAGCGGATTTTGGCACTAATCAAGCAATTTAATTCACTCCCCTATTTCTTGGCTGTAAGCACTGGAAGAAAGTAAAGTTGCCTGGTCAACAGAATTGGTGGGACGAACCCGGATCATCCAACCAGATTCATACGGGTCGGTATTAACATTTTCTGGAGAGTCATTTAAATCCTCATTTATTTCAATAATCTCACCAGCAACTGGCATGTATAGGTCGGATGCTGCCTTCACGGACTCAACCACACCAAACACGGCCTTTTCCTCAAAAGATTCTCCAACAGCAGGAAGCTCAACAAAGGTAACATCACCAAGGCTATCCTGTGCGTGATCAGTAATACCAATTACACATTCATCATCATCAATGCGAATCCATTCGTGATCGGGAGTGTAAAGCAGGTTGTCAGGAATTTTACTCATTAGTAATTTCGTTTGTCGTAAAGAAAGATTTCAATCAAGGCAAAAGAGGAGCTTGTATTTATTGATCACCAATTTTTGTACCATCTTTAACCACACCATTTTTCGTAACAATCAAAATACCGTCCCGAACATAGACATTTTCACCTTCGTCAACCCAACCCTCCTGCAAACCTTTAGGACTAAGAAAAACATCTTTTCCAATTCTGGCATTTTTATCGATGATCGCATTTTCTATCACCGTACCATCGCCCACTCCCAACCTCGGAATGTCTTGATAGCGATGATCATCATAAAAGTCAGATCCCATCATTACAACGCTTTCAAGCTTACAACCCTTGCCAATAATAGACCTCTCGCTCAATACACACCGATTAAGAGTAGAATCCCCAACCATGCATCCTGCCGCGATGGTACTTCTCGTGACCGAACACTGAGCGAGTTTGGCGGTGGGAAGAATATCAGGCCGGTTGTAGATCGGCCTATCTCCTTCGTAAAAATCAAAGTCAGGAACTTCATCAGTAAGTTGTAAATTCGCATCGAAAAAGGCTTTTACAGTACCAATATCTTCCCAGTAATCATCAAATACATGGCAGCGAATATCCTTACTTTCGACCAAAGATGGTATGATTTCCTTACCAAAATCAGTGCTATCACCCTTGAGGGCATCCTCCATGGCGGGTGCATTAAAAACATAAATTCCCATGGATGCCAGGCACCGATCGCCTTCTGATCCACCAGCCTTTAATTCGGGAGGAACAAGTCGGGCAATTACTTCAGGGTCAGTAGGTTTCTCTACAAAGTCCACTATTTTTGCATCGGCTCCAA
>JAYQBI010000131.1:0-3572 GCA_038137235.1 Opitutales bacterium
TGGCACCTTCACCAATAGAGATGCCATCACTTTGTGCAATCTCCCGATAGATCTCTTCTTTTCTTTTTCCCCAACTCCTGATGAGTTCATCTGATTCCGTCCATTTTAAGATTTCCGGAATTATGGTCTCATTCCTTTTGCCAAACCCCCTTTCGAAATGATCTGAGGGTAGTGGGAAGTTGAGTTCCTCTGCCAGTCTTTCCCAGCTAGTCAGGTGAATGGAGGATGAATTAACCACAACTCCATCCCAGTCAAAAATTGTGCCTAGCCAGTTCATGTTTCGCGGTTTTTGATCAACAAAAAATTTCTATTCAGGCAGAGGCTTTGTAGAGGATGTTTGCTCCTCATTCATTTTGGTTGGGGACGGACTCCAGATTCTCAGCTTACTATCTTGGCTAACCCCACCAATAAAGGCATTATATCTAGTTTTGGTTCTTATGGACTGTACCTGTGCCGCGCTAATTAATTTATTCTGAGAGGGGAGGGCAGAAGGGAAATTATTAATTAATCGGGAGGTGGACAGTAAAACGGGGAGTTCTACTTTGAGGGTTTGGCTAATCAACCCCTCGTCCCCCGTTATCAGAGCTAATTCGCCTGGCAGGATGGGCCCAGATGGAGATTTATTAATTGATTTTGGGTACAGTTCACCTTCAAGCACAATGGTCTTAAATCCCAAAGGAGTTCTTTCAATCAGCCAAGTTCCTTTTGCGGAAAACTGAAAACGAGCATTTTCTGATCTTATATCCCAATCGCTAGTTTCATTTTTGCAAAAAAGGGCAGACCCTTTGTAGAAAAAGTAGGATCTATCCAATTTAAGCTCCATAATAGTGGAACGCCCAAGGCGGAGGATGCGATCTTTATCACCAACGCTTCCTGAGATTTCAAGGAATGAATCCTTTGCTGTTACCCAAGCATATGGTGGGATATCAAGTATGGTTTGGTTCTCTACTAAAGCTTGTGGCCTTGGTACTTTTGCTCGCTTTAGCTGAAGGTAGCATTTACCAAATTGAAAGGAAACCTTGGGTAAGGCAAATGATTCAGCAAATAGATCTATACAAGGTGAGTAGAGCAGAACAGCCAGAAAAAAAAGTCTGCTCTTCATTCTTAGCAGAATGGCAAATACAGGAATCTATTAAAATTTCACTGTAAGCGAAGTGCCTGCACCGATATCTGCCCTACTAAATTCTTCTGCTGATTGATCTGAGCTGTTATTGGTGTAGGAAACAAAGGTGTTGATCTTCATCCATTCAGTTAAAGAGTAATCCAAGTAAATTCCTAAATCTGTTTTAAAATCAGCTCTATCGGCTTTGTTGTAATTTAAGTATGCAAAGCGTAAGTAAGGACTGATCTCGAAATTTCCGAGAGGAATCGCCAATCCCCAAGTCCAGGCTGATTCAAACCTATTATGCATGTCAGGAATCAGGAGTCGGTCATTATTTTGGAAAGCGTAAGATAGGGACCAATCAACAAAGGAGCGAGCGGCAAAAATGTTGAACGATTTTCCAAGTGCCAATGAGGGAGTGAACTGAGTAAAACCCTTGTCCCCGAAAAAATTATTGAAACTGAGATTTGGCCGGAGTGACCAAGATCTTCCAATCTGAAACACTCCGGCGAAATTAACATTCAAAACATCGAAGTCGAACTCGCTGTGTGCTTTTGTTCCAAAATTAGAATTTTTCAGATAGGATAAACCCAAGATAGGAGAAAATGTAGCCCCACCAAGGTCGTATGAACCTAAAAGAAATGAATTATTAAGTGAGTTTTCCCAAATACCTCCACCTTTGATTGAACCTTCATCATTTGCACTAAGTGGGTTATCTGAATAAAAAATGCGGGAGGAAAATCCTAAGTGGTAGCCGAATCCAGTTTTTTTTGCTTCTATAGGTCTCTGAATCCCCATATCACTCCTGGCAATTTCAACGGTCTGAGATTGGCTGCGGGGTGCTTGATTTAGGTAACTTGGGTTATTTCTTTGATAAGTCTGAATGGGGCTAAGCCTAGCATCATAATCAGCTGCAGTTTGGCCATAAAGAGACAAAGCAAGCATGAAGCATAGTGCGATTGTAAAGAATTTATTCATATTGGTAGAAATTATGAACCTAGAAGTAATTAATTATTGATTCTTCCGAATCCGAATACCAGCAACATCAGTATTGTCCGTATTAAACTTTAGGTTATATCCTTCGACAGGAGCAGAGTCAGGGAGTTTATTAAAATGAGATGAGGTGAGAATTTCATTACCCCACTTGTTTGTTCCCAAAAAGTTTACGTAACCGGCCTTTGGGGTGGTTGCGTCGAAGTGAGGAGCACCATCTTTGCTTCTCAGTAAATATTGCTTGTTTGTTTCGAAATTTATATTGGTCAAGTTGATTGTAGTGCCTTGCATGTAGATTTCCTTGGCATTTCCTTTGAAGGAGGCATTGGTGAGGTTTAATATAGCGTCTGTATAAAGAGTAATGTTGTCGTTTTTGTTAGCTCTCCCTGCGGTAAAAGATACAGTGTCTAAATTGAGATCACCAAGGGCACCTATGGCTAATTTTCCACCGGTGGTGATATCAACATTCTTCGCAGTCAAATGACTGTATGAACCGATTACGAGATGGGTTCCTTTGTTGGTGATTTTTTGGTTGGTGCTGATGTCCTGCATCCCCTCGATATGGTCTGCAGCTCCAAGGAGCAGGACATCATGTCCAGGGCTTTCGGAATTATCGTTTTTGAAAGTTATATCCCCATTCAAATGCAAGTCATCAGTTGCGGTGATGGCGAAGGACTTGCGGTCGGCAGATTTAGCAGAGTTTGGCTTGAGATGGGTAGTAAGATCAAATGTTGCTGCAGATCCTTTGGTGCCAAGAGTAATATCTTTGCCTGGGAGAATACTTAAATTCTCGAGGCTCGTTTTGTAAATTTCACGATTCAAGGAAGCACGGTCACTTCTAGTTTCATCTCTGCTTTTATCTGCAAGTAGGGTTGTGTTCAGTGCGACAGTACCAGCTGTCTTTTTTGTTCCAAAAGCAACCGAGGAGGTGGATGTAGATGAGTCGAAAATAGAAAATACATCGCTGGTAATATCAGCAATTTTGTCCCGGCTTTCGGAGGATGCATAGTGCCCGATAATGCGGCTAGCCTGCTCTCCATATCCATCTTTAGCAAGAAAAGCACTGTGAAGCTCATCCCCTTTCTCAACCTTGAAATTAGCACTGGAGGTGTAGGTTGCATCATCAAGAAGAATTCTTTTAGCAAGACTTAAAGCGTCATTGAGACCTGCATAAAAGACCTCATAATCAACCTTTCCAGTGGTGGTATCTCTGTAACTAAATTCTTTAGAGGTATCAAAGTAGTCAGTTGTAAAAACATGAACTGCTAATGCATCCAAATTATTTGAAGAAAAAGCGGGAAATTTTGCGAATTCAGCTTGCAGATCTTCTACACTGGGAGCTGTGCCATAATTGAGGGATTGAATCGGTTCAACCGAAAACGTAAAGTCCCAACTTCCTTCTACATCTTCAATCCCATTCTCCTTGTCTGTCATTGAACCAGTACCTGTAGATGGATTGAATTTAAAAGTATCCCCA
>JAYQBI010000132.1:0-3572 GCA_038137235.1 Opitutales bacterium
GCACCGGCCCGTCATCCGACCCGAACATCAAATGAGCCAATCCATCCATACGCAAACCCGCCTTGGGTTTGTAGAGCCTCCCGTTTTTTTCATAAGGGGCCTGGTGACACTCGATGCAGCGGTCCCGCAGAATAGGTAAGATTTCTTTTTCAAAATCAATTCCTTCGCCGAGGAGACAAAAGGGCGAACACACCAGAGCGGGCAAAATAAAAAGACGGGCAATCATGAATATTTTGATAACTATCTGAGGAAAAGCGCTCGTATGACCATCCTAATTTAGTTGGTTAAGAAAAATAATTTTCACAACCAAGCACAAATAATCAGAAAAAAGGTTCAGTCATTCGACTATAAAGGCAGTTGATCTCCCTGCCCCTCCCTTATATTGAGATAATTCCTGATATTTTTGCGGGCCATTTATACCATTCACTTTTCAACCTTTTACTTTTTTCTAGATGGAACCACATGGCCCTTGGACTGCTTACTTACTCGCTTTGTTGGCTGGACTGATCTATGCGGGTGGTGCAATAGCTGGAAAAAAAGCCCTCGAGCTTCGCTGTGGTCAGGTTCGCACGGTAATTCTTTCCAATCTAATCTTATCGGTCTGCTTCATCCCCCACCTTTTTATTTCTTCAGGCTGGCCCACCCTGCGTGAACTGGGTATTGGCACGGGATTAGGCAGTATATTTTTACTCGCCCAAGCCCTGCTCTTCCGGGCATTGCGGGCGGGGGATGCATCGATGGTTTCGCCGCTGATGGGAGTAAAGTCCATTCTGGTGGCCTTTTTTTTGGTCTTGTTAGGATTTTCCCATGAACCTATTGCTTCGTACACATGGGTGGCAGCTGGGCTTACTGCAGTGGCAGTTGCCCTGATTGGATGGCCTGCCCGCAACTCGGGCCGTACCAGTGCCAAGGGAATTATCCTCGCCATCGCATCGGCGGCGTCTTTCAGCCTGCTCGATTCCATGGTTCCACACTTCAGCCATCAGACGGACCCGGTTCGGATGTTATTTTGTATTTTTGGATCCCTGGGTCTGCTCACGCTTGTGCTTTTGCCATGGCGTGAGGAAGCCATTTTCCGCCGCTCAGACCCAGGTGATACCTGGGCATGGCGAAGTGGTATTTTGATCGCCCTGCAAGCTGTGCTCATGTCGACTGCGATTGCCTGCTACCGGGTACCCACGGAAGTGAACATCGTCTATTCGAGCCGGGGATTATGGACCATTTTATTTGTTGCCTGGCTGGGCAATCGATTGTGCCTGAGCGAAGGATCACTCACGCCTTGGGTCAAGGGTCGGCGCATCGCCGGGTCGATTATCCTGGGAATCTGTATCATCTTAATCGCCTAACTGTTCTGGTCTGCCCTTATACGGTCGAGCAGGATTTCCTTCACCAGTGAATGAGCTCCAAGATTTCCACTCCTGTAAATTTTCATTCCCCTATCAATAAAAGGCTGGCAGATCTGGGCGAGGTCTCCCCCGGGTCCGGCGTGTCTTCCGGGAAGCAGAAAAAACTGGGAAAGTATGACTTCCTTAACTCCCGCATCCATCCATTTCTCCAAAAGATTTTCCAGCAAGGGATCATTAAAATCATATTTAGGATCAGGTCTTCTTTCCATGGCACAGGTGGAAAACTCAGCTATCTGATTTCCTAGCAACTGCTTTATTTGCTCACCCACTTTTTCCCGCACCTGGTTAACCTCCGGCAAAGGAGTTCCATGATCCACCATCGCCACCCATGGTTTGTCATTAAAATTTTGGGTGTTTATTTCATGCTGGCAAAGATCTGATAATGCCTGGGCAAGGCGATTGTCCCCTGAATGATATAAAGGATTCAATATTCTGTATGTTCGCTGGAGTGGACTTTTTATTCTCCAAGCTTCTAAGTTTTCCGGCAACCAATCAGTTATGGCAAGGCTTGGTCCGAGAAAAAAGGGTAGTACCCGAATTTCATTCACTTCATCTGACTGAGGTGAAAGCAAGAAGTTTTGCATAGAATTAGCGGGCTTCCCATTTAGCTCATCGGAGTGAATCTTATGGGAATGCATCAATCCATAAGGGCTGATCAAATGACCCGACTCACCAGACAATCCTTGGGCAATTTTACGCATCTGTAAAACTGACTCTGGCTGTAGTGAACCATTATCGACAAAAAAATATTCCATAGGTTAAATCTTTTCCCATTGACGATGATCAAAACTCGCGCAAGAAAATATGATGAAGTTGGAATGATGGGTTTCAACCTTAACAAGTCAAAGCGGGAATTATCATGAAAATCAAATTGTGGATGACATGTGTGGCAGTCGTTACACTATTCGTTGGTGGATGTGCTAAAAAGCAATCCTTATCACCAGGGGACACTGCCCTGTTAAAAGGGGGTAAACGCGGAACATTTGTGGCTGGCGGAAGTTCGCCAACCAATGAAGAGGAGCTATCCTCCCCCGTTGGAGCCACGATAACAGGCATCAACAGTGCGGAAGACGGATTAGCTCCCCAGGATCCTTTCTGGGATTCCAATGAAGTTGCAAATGGTGAGCGCCCATTTGAGCCTATTTTCTTTGGCTTTGATCAGTACAACATCGGTTCAGATGAACGTGCAAAACTTCAGGATGTAGCCACATACCTGAGCTCAAACCAAGACGCCAGAATTTTAATCGAAGGATATTGTGACTGGAAGGGTACGCCGGCTTACAATAAATCTCTCGGTGACCGCAGGGCATCAAGTGTCAAACAATACTTAGTCGATTTGGGTTCTGATTCCAATCGCATTGAAGTTCTTTCCATGGGTGACGAATTTGCTACGCCAAATGCAGATTCGACCACCTCAGCCTTGGAAAGAAAAGCTCATTTTGTCGTATTAGGTGGATCTTGATTGATGCCGAGAACTCTCGGTATTTTTTCTTTTTTTATCTATTCTCTCTTTGGGACATCATGTTCCAAAAGAGCTACTCCTCATAGTGAAATCACCCGGGGTGTCCCGAACAACAATGCATTCCAGCCCCTGATAGAATTTGGAGAGGAAAAAAACCTGATTTCTCCATCCGGTTCTTCCATAAAGGGTAAACTCGGGACGCCTGATCTCTTGCTACCCAGAGATTCCTCTGATCTTAGTTTTTCAGATCCTCGAAATAATATACGTCCCTTTGAGCCTGTTTATTTTGATTTTGACCAGTATGTGATGCAGGAAAAAGAGCGGTCCAAGGTAATCAGTGTCGCTTCATTTCTTCAACAAAACAGGAGTGCGAGACTCCTCATTGAAGGATATTGTGATTGGAAAGGCACGCCAACCTACAACAAGTCTCTAGGTGAAAGGCGGGCACACTCAATCAAGGATTATTTAGTAGAATTAGGTACAGACCCAAACCGCATTGATACTTTATCGATTGGTGATGAAACTGCGATTCCCCAGGCTCTCGCGAATGAGGCAAGTTTGGACAGGCGGGCAGAATTTGTTATTTCTAAAGGGGATTAATTTTCTGCCAAGCCCAGAAAAAATTGCTCAAAGGCATCGATTGCCTTGCTCATAATTTCCAGGTTAAAGCTTTCATCCGGAGCGTGCAGGTTATCCTCATTGGT
>JAYQBI010000133.1:0-3560 GCA_038137235.1 Opitutales bacterium
GTGCATTCGATGGAATTCTTCTAATTCCAGAACCATTTTTGGCTGCTCTTGGTTTACGGGATGAAGAAAAACTGAAAGATCCTGATTATGTTGATCCAGTAAGTAATTCCCTCTTTATAGATATCGGTGCAGGAACTACTGATTTTTGCATAGTGCAAGGATACTTTCCCAAACCTGAGGATCTTCTGAGTATTCCATTTGCCGGGAATGAAGTGGATGTGATTTTGGATCAGTTAGTGCGTGAAGCTTACCCAGAAGTTAAGCTACCAATCTCGATGATTCGAAAGTTTAAGGAAGAATTTTCCTATGCCGGAGAGCCAGAGGCAGGTGCAAGAATCAAGGTGCCCGTGGAGGGTAAGCCTAGAAAGATTGATATAGGTAAGCAGGTCGGGGAATCTTGCAACCGTTTGGTTGATGAAATCTTTGATGCGATCAAGCAAGTAATTGCTTCGGCCTCGCCACAGTCTGTTTTTTCACTTCTTGAGAATATCATCTTAACGGGTGGCGGTAGTCGTATCCGTAATCTTGATCTAGAATTACAGCAAAGACTTCAGGAGGAGGGGTACGAAAACCCATCCGTTCGGGTATCCTCTAAAAATCCTTCACCCCTCGTTGCGATTGGAGCTTTGAAAGTTGCCAAGGCCGCAAGAGACGATCAGTGGATACGTCCCTGAATTATAAGTTTTAGAAAATTCCGTTTAAGGTTTGGGAAAGCCTTTCAATTGAGCTCTCCAACCTTTCCTCAACTATTTCAATACTTTCCTGATTTTCAGTGAGGATATTCCATCCATGCAGTTCTTTATAAGAACCGGATTTGGGCGTGGGAAACTTGCCGAGACCATGTACGCCAAGTTCAGTCACTGCTCTGTCTGAGATTTGAATGGCGGCAGCTAGCATGGGGCTTTCTTTGGCTTGTGTCGGATCATTGTGCCAATGAATGGCATCAACCACTTCGTCAGAAATATGATGATTCCAGAGATAATAAGCTCCAATCTTAGAATGATCCCATCCGATTACCTTTTTTTCAAATTCAACAATCTCATCGATTGAAGGGTACGAATTTAAGTAAACTTCCTGAAAATGCTCTGGAAAGGTAATACCAAAAATTAAGGTACCAAGATTGTGAAGCAAACCAGCTACATAGTCTGCTTCCTCTTCATAGGTTTGGTCCAATATCGAAAGAAGTTCGCGGGTCAGAATGGCAGTTCCAATGCTATGCTTCCAAAACTCCTCCCAATTAAAAGAGGGAGCATTCTTACCCAATTCAAAAATTTCCTCAATAACTGGAGTAGCAACTAACAGTTCCCTTATACGGTTTAGACCCAAGAAGATGGAGGCTTCCTCCACTCCACTAATTCTTTTATTATCTTTGCTTCCAAAAAAGATAGAGTTTACGAGATCTAAGACCCTTGTAGTCAGAGATGGATCTAATCTGATGACCTCGGCAATTTGGGCAACAAAGCTGTCCTCCGAGTCAAGAAGGGACTTCAGCGTTTCGTTAATACTTCTTAGCGATGCAAGTTTTGGACACTGGTTAATCCTCTCTATCAGTAAAAAATCTGACGGTGGGCTAACCATGTTGTGCGAGCACCAGGTAGGTAAAATTTATCAGCTAGGAATTAAAACCTTGGAATGATCCCCGGGCACCAAATTTTTTCCTTTGCTTGAGCAAAGATTGTGATACGCAGCAGCTTTTTGTGCACATTGTGATGATTGATCAATTACAAATAAATCCCCACTGGAAGACAAAATACGAAAGGATCCGTTTGCTGATTTATCTAATTGCAGCGTATGCCCTTCATTTTGAGTGAGGAACTTTCTGAGTTCAGGATCGCTGAGCAGTTCCTTTTTAAGTTGCTCTAGGTTTTGACTGTGTGAGGCTTTAGCGGACTGTAGTTGATGAGCAAAGGATTGCTTGTTTGCAGGAGATAAATTCTCTCGGCTCAAAAAATTAATACCACTGGATACAAAATCTTTTCCCAAATTAACAAGACTAGAAGCAATTATCGGATTCATAAACCGATAATAGCAAAAACCTTGCCATGTTTTTGATTTATTTAATGAATCGCAGGCACTTTCGTTCAATCATAGTTTCTGCAATTTGAATTGCATTAAGGGCTGCACCTTTCCACAGCTGATCCCCCACTACCCAAAAGGCCAGTCCGTTATCAAGTGCGTGGTCGACACGAAGGCGGCCGACTTGGCAGTTCTCAACTTCGGAACAATGAATCGGCATAGGGTACTGGTTTTTCATGGGCTCATCCACAAAATCAAGTCCATTGAATTGCTGGAGAGCTTCCTTTGCATCGGGAATATTAACTCCAGACTTAAATTCTGCATTAATGGAGATAGAGTGTGCACGATAGACGGGTACACGAACACAAGTGCAGGAAACCTTAAGGCTTGGGAGGTCAAGAATCTTACGAGATTCATTTTTCATCTTTAATTCCTCTTTTGTGTACCCATCTTCCCTGAACTGATCGATATGTGGGATCAAATTAAAGGCTATTGGGTGTACGAAAGCAGACTCAATTCTATCCGGCAGCGGTGTAGATGAGCTTTTTTCTCTGATCTCTTGATCTAAGGATATTGGGCCGGCCGCTCCGGCGCCGGAAACAGCTTGGTAGGTGGAGGCAACAAATCTCCTCAGCCCAAACCTACGATGAAGTGGATAGAGTGCCATCAGTGCTACTGCACTGGAACAGTTAGGGTTGGCGATGATTCCTTGATGATTTTCTAATGCGTCAGGGTTTATTTCAGGCACAACCAAAGGAACATCTCGGTCCATACGGAATGCAGAGCTGTTATCAATAACTACGCAACCTCTTTTAACGGCCTCGTGTGCGAATTTCACCGAATTGTCTCCACCGGCACTAAAAATTGCAAAATCCAATCCTTCAAATGACTCAGGCGTTGTTTCGATCACCTGATTGTTGGTGCCAAAAGCTTCAATTTGCTTGCCTGCAGATCTAGCCGATGCCAGAAGCTTCAAATCTCCAACAGGGAAATCTCTTTTTTCAAGCAATGAGATAATTTCTTGGCCAACGGCACCCGTTGCTCCTACGATTCCTATACGGTACTTTTTCAAATGGATAGAGTTAAATGTTTTAAATTTAGTGTGAATTACATCGAGAATCTCAACTTGGTGCCAACAGGCACTTTACTTGTGGTCTCGATCAGAGATCAGGTAATGTTTCTTTATAATGAGGGTCAATGTGTCAAAACTTATGTAATTTCCACATCAAAATTACCTCCATCCTGCGTAGAGAATTCTTTGGGCACTCCCTGGGGGCTTCATCAAATCTCAGAAATTATCGGACTGGATAGTCCAATTGGCACTGTATTCAAGGGGCGTGTAGATACTGGACAAGTCTACCATGAACTTCGGAAGGAAGAGCAAGAAAACAATTTGATAACCAGTAGAATCCTTCGGTTAAAAGGGATGGAACGAGGGGTCAATCAGGGTGGACGTGTCGACACCTTTTCGCGGTATGTTTACATTCACGGGACCAATCATGAGCCCAAATTAGGAGAACCCTCGAGTTCCGGATGTATTCAGG
>JAYQBI010000134.1:0-3494 GCA_038137235.1 Opitutales bacterium
TTGTGAGCAGGGAATTTTTACGCAGCAGGAAATTGATTGCTCAGCTGATCATAAAACCTGTCTTTCCGAATTGCGAAACCGGGTTGGCAAAGTGATTGAGTCAAAAAAAATCCCCATTGTTTTAGGAGGTGAACATTCACTGAGCTGGGCGGCAGTCAATGCAGTTTCTGAAAAAATTGGGAAAAAAATTGGGATTATTCAAATTGATGCCCATGCTGATCTTCGGGAAAGTTATGAGGGCAATCCACACTCTCATGCCAGTGTAATGAACCTATTGGTTAACGAAGGCCATAGTCTTGCATCTCTAGGAGTTCGGGCAATCTGTGAGGAAGAGCGAATCACGCGTCAAGAATTTGGGGTTATATTCTGGGACGGTGAGAATTTGGTTAGGTCCAATACATCATCAGTTCAATTACCTGATGATTTTCCTGAATTTGTTTATGTGAGCTTTGACTTGGACGGTCTTGACCCATCCATTATGCCTGCAGTGGGAACGCCAGTGCCTGGTGGGTTAAATTATTATCAGGCAATTGATCTGGTGAAATCTTGCCTGTCCGGTCGAAAATGTGTTGGTTTGGATATGGTCGAACTTGCTCCCGTTAGAGATGATGTGGTATCTCCGTTTACCGCTGCATGCTTACTGCAAAGATTGATCGAGCTCTTATAAAAATCCCCTGTGTCATCTGCTGAAGAGTTAATTGAATCACTAAAATTATCCTCGCATCCTGAAGGCGGGTGGTACCGGCGTACTTTTGAATCTGCAAACCTGATTGATTCCAAGCATGGCCAAAGGCCATTATCTACAACGATTCAATACCTTTTAAAAAAAGGAGAGTTTTCCCGCTTACATTTTTTGGATGCGGATGAAACCTGGTATTTTCATGAAGGGGCACCACTCATGATCCATCTTTTTAACAGCAATGAATATTCTTCAGTTGTTCTTGGTCAATGTTCAGGCAATCCTGATTTTATTGCCCAGTTTAGTATTCCCGCAGGCACAATTTTTGGGGCGATTCCATTGAAATCTGCCTCAGAGCAATTTTCACTGGTTAGTTGTTCAGTAACCCCCGGATTTACGGAGGGTGGATTTTTCTGGCCCGACCCTGATGAACTCCGAAAAAACTTCAAGAAGCAATCTGGGTTATTGGAAAAATTTGGCATAGTAGAAAATTTTCGAGGTTCATGATGAAAAAAGTTTTTTCATGGGCCGGTGGAAAAGTAGTCGAAATTGATGTGCCGGGATACAAAGATTGGCTGCCTCAACTCATTGATCAGTTCGAATCAAATCAAAGTCAGGTTACAAAATCCCACAAAATTAAAGGAAGGTGGGAAAACTGGTACCTAGACATAGAATCTGTGCCAGAAGCAAGAAATCCCATTCGCTTTGCTAGGGATGTGGGTAGGGAAGTCTTCAAAACCTCAAGCGTGATTCTTTTTGATTCTTTTCCTGGTTTGGATAGTCCGCATCCCCCCTTTTGGTTCAATCTGGCAGAACCTGGAGAGTCGACCGGACTGCATGATCATCAGCACCATGCGAAACTATCAGGCGTATTCTATCTTGCATGTGAATTAAACTCTGGAAATTTATACTTTCACAAAGAAGGCGTGGTGGATTTGGAAATTATGCCAAGGGCTGGAAAATTGGTACTTTTTGAGCCATGGATGCCACATGGCGTAAGAGAAAACCGGTCGGACACTTCCCGGTTATCCTTGGCATTTAACTTATTTCCATTTCCTTTACCTGCTACGAATTTGTAGTTTTTACATATAATTATTAAATACTTGCACGACATTAATCTTTTTTCTGCGAATTTCGTTGTGCATTGTAGTTGTAAACTTCATAGAATAATTCGTTTTTTTCATAATTTTCACCTACCCAATTATATAAATGACACAAGCAACCGATTCTTTTGAGGAAATCGAATCTGCGGTCGTTCGCTTTGCCGGAGATTCCGGTGATGGCATGCAGACGATCGGGGAGCGCTTCACTGACTCCAGCGCCTTTGCCGGCAACGATATTGCCACTTTGCCCGACTTCCCAGCGGAAATCCGGGCACCCGCAGGTACACTCGCCGGTGTATCCGGTTATCAGTTGCAATTTGGGAGCCGTTCCATCCTTACCCCCGGTGATGAACCGGATGCTCTGGTGGCAATGAACCCAGCTGCACTTAAGGCAAACATTGCGGATTTGCCAGAGGGTGGATTGTTGGTGGTCAATGTGGATTCATTCAAGGCAATGAATCTGAAGAAAGCTGGATATGAAACGAATCCTTTGGAGGACGAGGATTTCCGAAAAAAATATCAGCTTATCGAACTTGACTTAACCACATTGACCAAGGATGCCCTTGCTGAAAGCCCGCTAAAACCATCGGACAAAGCAAGGTGTAAAAACTTTTTTGCCCTTGGTTTTATGTGCTATGTGTACGGTAGACCACTTGAGCCAACCCTTACTTTCTTTGATCAAAAATGGGGCAAACGCTTGCCTGATGTTGCCGAAGCAAATTCCACCGCCCTCAAGGCGGGTCATAATCTTGGTGATACCATGGAGACAGCCCGCAACCGCTACCAGTTGGCAAAAGCAGCGGTCAAGCCTGGTGTGTACCGGAAAATTTCAGGAAACGAAGCAACGGTATATGGTTTGGTTGCGGGTGCACAATGTGCAAAGCGCGAGCTTTTATATTCTGGTTATCCCATCACACCCGCATCACCCGTGCTGGAAGGACTATCCGCCCTCAAAAAATATGGCGTAAAAACCGTACAGGCAGAGGATGAGATCGCAGCTATGGGAGTGGCAATCGGGGCAAGCTTTGCCGGAGATTTATCTGTGGTTGCCACGAGTGGACCGGGAATGTGCCTGAAAAGTGAGTTTATTGGACTTGCCAGCATCACGGAGTTACCGGTTGTGATCTGTAATGTACAGCGTGGTGGTCCAAGTACCGGCTTACCCACCAAGACTGAACAAAGTGATTTGCTGCAGAGCTTATTTTCGAGGCATGGGGATTGTCCATTACCCGTAATTGCGGCACACTCACCATCTGATTGCTTTGATTGTGCTATCGAGGCATGCCGCATTGCATTAACCTATTGCACGCCGGTTATTTTTCTCAGCGATCTTTATGTGGCCAATGGTGCAGAGCCCTGGCTCGTTCCCAATGCTTCTGAGTTACCTGCTATCGATGCAAAATTCGCCAGCACCGATGAGCCTTATGTTTCCTACAAGCGTAACCAGGAAACGCTTGCCCGTACGCAGGCGATTCCTGGGCAGCCCGGCCTGGAGCACCGTATTGGTGGCCTGGAGAAAGCGGAGGATGGCGGCGTAAGTTATGATCCTGACAACCACGAGAAGATGACCCATCTCCGGGCAGAAAAAGTGGAACGCATTGCTGATTCGCTCAGTCCCACCGAATTACACGGATCAGGAGAGGGTGACTTATTGGTGATTGGATGGGGGGGTACCTATGGGGCGATTACCTCAGCGGTTCAGGCAATGCAGG
>JAYQBI010000135.1:0-3455 GCA_038137235.1 Opitutales bacterium
GCATGCCTTAAAAACCTTATCCTTAAAATGCCTGGCATTTCATTTGCGGACTGGAGAAGATTAAAAATCTACCTCGCATACCCACTTAGCCTACGAGAGCAAGAGTTTGTAGTAAACGAATTTAGTGAGAAAGTATTTGTGGAAGACCACTCAAAACTGGCATGGGAGGCACTTCTTGAGGTGCTAAAAGCCGATGGAAATATCAATGTTTTAGAAAAAGGTTTTGCCCAGGAACTTGAGCAAGCTTTCAAGGAAAATTTGCAGGGATTTCTCAGAACCATTAAATTTTATCTCTTCAGGGATTCAATTGAAAGCCAGCAGGCATGGAAGTCTCAAACAATGGGGCGCGAAAAATTAATTCACGAATTTTTTGATAACCCAGTGTATTTTCTTTTCCGCAAGGCACTAATTCAGGAAAACCTTGCTGTTCCTCACTCTAAACCTGAACTCCAAAAAGTCTGCTTATTTGCCGCGATCCTTTCCTGGGTGGCGGCTGAGGATGGCAGAATATCATTAGACGAGGAGGAATTGATCTTAGGGATTTTAATCAATACATGCGGGATTGTCCGGTCTATCTCAGAATGCATACTCAAGGTTGCAAAATCCTTGGAGATTAATGAACTTCAACTTGAGGACCTTTCCTCATCTCTCGCGGACTCGACCGAACAAAACGAAAGAGAAGAATTATTCGTAGCCCTTTCAAATTTGGTAATTTTGGATAAGGTATTGACCGTTCATGAATGGGAATGCCTCAGGACAGTAGCCATTTACCTAGGAATCAGAAAAGTCGTGTGGCAAAAGACCATGGAAAAAATCAGGCTTAAAACCACCATAACTGAAGCCTGATGATGACTTCGTTTCTGCATCAAGTACCTTTCTCAACTTGATTCATGAGACTGAACGAATAGCGTTGTATAAATGCTAATAATCCTATCACCCGCAAAGTCCCTGGACTTCGAATCCGTTCCCGAGACAAGTGTATGTACCAAGCCTGATTTTCTTGAATTTTCAGATCAATTAATTCGCGGACTCTCAAATTTATCCGTTGAGGAAATTGGGTCATTAATGAGCCTAAGCCCAAAGCTTTCCCTTTTAAATCATGAAAGATTTAAGGCATGGTCCAAGATGCACGATCATCAGAACTCCAAACAAGCTCTTTTGGCTTTTAAGGGGGATGTTTATGAAGGATTAAAGGCGTGGGAATTCAGTAAAACTGATTTTGAATTTGCCCAGAATAAATTGCGGATCCTTTCCGGACTGTATGGAGTTCTCAGGCCACTGGACTTGATCCAGCCTTACCGACTGGAGATGGGCACTGTCTACCCTAATCCTGCGGGAAAAGATTTGTATGCATTTTGGGGAAACACGCTTGCAGAATCCTTGAACAAGGACTTGGCATACTCTTCGGAGAAGATACTTATTAATCTTGCTTCCGTTGAATATGCAAAGGCGGCAAAATTAAACAGTCTTGATGCGGATATCATATCCCCTGTCTTCAAAGATGAGTCGAAGGGGAAATTTAAAATTGTAAGCTTTTATGCCAAAAGGGCACGGGGTATGATGGCCAAGTTTCTCATCACGAACCGTATTGAGAGCCCAGGTGATATAAAGGCTTTTAATGAAAGCGGTTATCAATTTTGTGAGCAAGAATCCACTGACATTTCCCCGGTATTCAAACGGTCGGAGAAAAGGAAATTAGCAGCCTAAATTTCTCAGGCATACCAGCTTTTAATATACCTCCTCTAAGTATTTTGTTCGGACAGCATATTCAGGAGTTTTTCCTTAAGTGCCGGCAATCCGTCTTCAAGAATGGCTGAAATTGGCAAGATCTGCGTATTTGGAAAACGCTTCGAAAAATCCTTAAAATTTACCTGAGCATTTTCTTCGTCCATTTTATTACCAACCACAAGATATGATTTTTCAGAGAGTTTGTAATCATACTCTTTCAATTCATTTTGCAAGTGTTCGAAATCCTCAACCGGGTGCCGTCCATCAGTTGCTGCCATATCCAAAAGAAAAAGAATCAAACGGCACCTCTCAATGTGCCTGAGAAACCGGTGGCCAAGCCCCCGATTCTCAGCGGCTCCTTCAATTAATCCCGGAACATCAGCCATGGTAATGTGCTTAAATTCCTCAGCATAGTCTATTACTCCCACCGTTGGAACAAGCGTGGTGAAAGGATAAGAGTCAATCTTGGGCTCAGCATTGGAGAGCACATTAAGCAAGGTTGACTTTCCGGCATTGGGAAACCCAACCAGTCCAACATCAGCAATTGTTTTCAGCGTGAAAACATACTCACCCTCCATCCCCGGCTTACCTTCTGTAAATTGACGTGGGGTTTGATTGGTTGAAGATTTAAAAGTTGCATTCCCACGCCCCCCTTTTCCGCCCTCCAGTAACAAGATCTCCTGTTGGTGCTCAAGCAACTCACAAACGATATCTCCAGAATTGATTTCACGCACTTCCGTACCAAGTGGTACTTTTAAAATACATGGCTCCCCGCCTTTACCATTTTGATCACTACCCCTGCCTGGTTCCCCATTTTTTGCTTTCCAATGTTTTTTAAAGTGGAAGGTTCTAAGGTCAGAAACATTTTCGTCCGCTAACAATATTACCTGACCACCTTTACCTCCGTTCCCGCCATTAGGGCCACCCTTGGGCATATATTTCTGACGAAGAAAGGACATACACCCATCCCCACCATTTCCTGCTTTTAGGAATACTTTGGTTTCATCAAAAAACATAAATGTAAATTCATAAGGTAGATACTTTGATAAATCAACCTGACACGGATAACAATGGTACAAAAAAAGCCCCCGATCCACGGGGGCTTTTGTAAATAGAATTAAATTCTAAGGAATTAGTAACGGTAATGCTCAGGTTTGTAAGGACCATCCACAGGAACACCAATATAGTCCGCTTGGTCAGTGGAGAGCTTGGTTAATTTTGCACCGAGCTTATCGAGGTGCAACCTTGCCACTTCTTCATCAAGTTCCTTGCTCAAACGGGTTACACCAATCTTACGGTCGGGGTTGTTACGGATGTCAATCTGAGCAATTGTCTGGTTGGTAAAGCTGTTTGACATAACAAAACTTGGATGACCAGTCGCACATCCGAGGTTTATCAAACGACCTTCTGCCAAAAGATAAATACTTCTGCCATCAGCAAAAGTAAACCTGCTGACAGGTCCACCTGGAACATGGTCTTCCTTAATGATTTCTTTCTTAACTCCAGGCATCTTTTCGAGTTCAGCAACCTGAATCTCATTATCGAAGTGTCCGATGTTGCAGACAATTGCCTGGTCTTTCATCTTGCACATGTGTTCAGCAGTAATGATGTCCTTGTTGCCCGTGGTGGTAACAAAGATATCTGCAGTCTCCAGAGCATCTTCCACAGTTGTAACCTGGAAACCAGCCATGCATGCCTGTAAAGCGCAAATTGGATCGACTTCAGAG
>JAYQBI010000136.1:0-2143 GCA_038137235.1 Opitutales bacterium
AATTTTGCTTCCTCGACCACCCTCCAACAATCATGAGAAAAAAAGGAGGTAAAACTGCAGTAACTATTCCTAACAAATCAGCCATTCATATAATCCATTTCAATTTTAAAATAATCATCTGTAATGAATGCTTAAACATAAATACCCGCAAAGGTTGTGCGATCAATTTTCGGTTGCTGAAGAAGAGATAATTACTCAAATCCTATTCAAATCTTCATTATATCACCCTAATCCGTCTCATTTAAAAAACCTAACTGGATAAAAAAGGGAAACTAGGATGGCGTCCCCACGAGGAATCGAACCTCGATCTACGGTTTAGGAAACCACTGTTTTATCCGTTAAACTATGGGGACTAAATATAGATAAATACTGGGCTAAAGCGCCAATCGACACCAAAATCTTTAAACACATCTCCTCAATTTCCCCTCAATTTTATTGAAATTGCCAAAAGTTTTGCGAACATAAGGTATGGCAAAACGAGCAAAGACACTAAAAACGAAAGGCTTCTCAATAGAGAGTCGTAATAAGTTCGGCAAAGTTGTGTTTAGAGTCAGCATTCTGAAGTACGAGAAGTATAAAAAATTCCGTATCCAAGCAACTCCCAAAGGTGAGGGAAAACGAATCGATAGGGAGTGTAATAGCGAAGAAGAATGCTATTCATTTGTTCATAAGTGGGAACGCGAAAACCCCAATCCATACAGCGATAGTGAATGGAGAGAAACAAGAACCTCGCTCACGCCCGAACAACTAAATGATGCTCAAATAGCCATCACAATGATGCCAAAAGGCATGACTTTCTGCGAACTAGTAACAGCTAACAAGCAAGTCTTCGAAACAAAGGAAATTAGAATTCACGAGGCATGGGAAGAATATCGTTCATTCAATACAAGAACCGATGACAACAAAGATGGGCAATGGAAGTCACAAAAGACAATCCATGAGAAATCTATCTTCTTTAAACCAATCATAGCAAAAATTGGAAACCTTAGAGTTAAAGACATTCGAGCCGAGGAGTTACCGCAATTTTGGCAGAAAAAATCATGGAGCGATCAAACTCGCCTAAATCATTTTAGAGCAATCAAAGCATTCTTCACATGGTGCAAAAAAAAGAAGTATCACTACGAAGACCTTATGGAGAATCAACAAACGCCCTCTGTTAGGCGAACAGCACTACCCAGAGTGTTTACTCTTGAAGAAGTCGAAAGTCTCATGGAGATGTCACTACAGCCGAAATTTCGCTCAATAAGGAGCTTTGTTGCGTTAAGTGTTTACGGAGGTTTGCGTGCAGGAGAAATTCATGACGACTGGCATGCTGAATCAGCCCTCCAGTGGGAGCACTTTACTCTGGATCCTCAAGAAGGCCTCAGCCCCGAAGTATTCATTCCGTTCATTGGAAAGAAGAAGATAAACCAAAATCGAACACTGCCTCCAAAGTGTGTCAAAATCTTAAAAGAAGAGAAAGCAATGGGGTTCGGAGTAATACCTCAGAAAAACGGGGTAAATAGATGGAAACATTTAAGGCAGGCTTGCGGACTGGCTGGCGTGGGAAGCAATGTTCCCCGAAGAACAGCCATCAGTAACTTTTACAGACATAACCCATTCACTGGACAACCAGTGACTGACGAGAGCCTGATGGTTGCCCAATTTGGCAACTCAGAAGATGTGAGAAAAAAGCACTACAAGAACGCCTCCATTACCATCGAAGACGCAAAAAGGTTTTGGGAGTGCTGAGAAATTCAGCTAACAAGAAAAACGCCCGCCCAACCGAGCAAAGTTTTCTTAAATTTTTGCACCTTTTTCATTATCTAGCTTCAATATTTTTTATAATCGAAATTAAAGATGTAATCATAGCTGAATTACTATCGTAATGAACCTCGTATATCGTCAATGCTTGTTTGTAATAAGATAATGCTTCCTCATATTCCTGAAGGTATTCATTCACGCTTCCAATAGAATAGAGTGTGAGACCAACCATAATATCAGTTGCCCCAAGCAATTCATTATAAATTCTCAGTGCTGCATCAAAGCTCTGTAAGCTTTCTTCTTGCTCATTTAGCCCACGATGAACTTGCCCTTTATAATAATAAATATTTGCCTCGCTTATTGTATTTTTTAGGACTTCATTCGCTTGAGTAAACTCAAG
>JAYQBI010000136.1:2153-3431 GCA_038137235.1 Opitutales bacterium
CCATCGAAGACGCAAAAAGGTTTTGGGAGTGCTAAAAGCTAAATCAATGAAAAATATTAGAAAATAAATTTAGTGTTTAAACCAAACCTAGTGTCACTGCCTGTGCCAGAAAACATCAAGCCCAACGCAATGTGCTCGCTCATGAGCAAATCTCCTGAAATAGACCAAAGGAAGTCAGAACTTGCTGTACTATCATCATCGTAAATGTAGTTCATGAAGCCAATCTCTGGAGTTAGTATAAAAAATTCATTAAATACAACTTCTGCTCCTAACATAACTTGAATAGGAATGAGTGTGAGTTTGTATTTCGTGGTAACTGGCTGCAACCCATACAATGCGGCTGGAGTAAATGTACCCTCTCCATCAACTCCAATGACACCAGTAGCAACTTTGGCAAAAGGATCGAATGTAACGGTAGAGCTACTGTTGAATTTTTTATGAAAAATTAATTCTACACCTCCAGCAACTTGACTTGATTCTCTTATCTCAGAACCCAATATTCCCCCGTAAGAAACAACGAAAGGGTCTGATTCAAAGCCACCATGTCCAAGGCTCAGACCTAGTGATACATTTTCATGCAATCCCAAGTTAGCTTCAAAACCAAAAGAATTACTATCCCAATCGTTATCAAGCAATCTAGAGTAATTGAAACCTATCCAATAGCTACGAAGAGTTGAAGCTGCTTGCTGCCCAAAAGAAGTAGTTGCTATCTGGGTGGTGGTGGTCCACCACCACCACCTGGTGGTGGAGGTCCACCCGTGCCTCCACCCGTGCCGCCACTCGTAGCGCTGGTGTTTTCCCCATACAAGGTATGCACCAGGTAGGGATAGGTTTGGGTTTGAACGTAGACTTTTTCAACTCTTTGCACGCCATCCTTGTCCGTAAGCGTGACGTAACCCATGTTGTATTTGTCCAGAGAGTAGGAGTCTGAAGCCAAGGTGGGGGCGTATTCATGATCGACGTGAAAAATACCCGCGGGGAAATTGGTGGCGCTTAAGTCCACTCCTCGGGCTTCGAGTAATTTTCCGGTTTCAACCAAGGCGTAACCGGAACGGGCGGGTTTGGTCTGGGCACTGGCATCAAATGCGGAAAGAACGTTTTCACCGTCCATGATCGGTTGATGGATTTTCGTGTTCATTCCCATGACCGCATGCCCATCCAGAGCATAACCTATGATTTTGTTCGAATAATCAAATTCCATGCCCGCCTTGAAACCGTGGAGGTGGTATTCGCCACTAGGTTGCGTGTGAGCATAGAAGTAATCATTGCTCAGGGAAA
>JAYQBI010000137.1:0-3414 GCA_038137235.1 Opitutales bacterium
GGGCATGGTAAACCCAATCCGATGCAAGACGAAATAGGAAACCGGGCGGCCCGTCTATGGTTTCGGGTACGTCGCACCCCGTTCCGACAGGGATCTAACCTTCTGGTCAGATAGATAAATGAATGACGATCGTTCTAAAACTTAGGTTTTTGATTGATTACAGAATCCGGCTTACAGCTTCTCGGAATCCATTTCAGTTAGTTCGATTCAAGTTGACGAATCAAGATATTTACAATTTTTTAGATCGCTATGGCAAATACCCAGTCAGCACTTAAGAACATCCGTAAGAACAGGACTAATTACCTGCGTAACCGCTCGGTTTCCAGCAAGCTTAAAACCTTGGAAAAAAACTTCATTTCCGCAGTTGAAGACAAAAATAAGGAGTCTGCGACAGATGCAGCAAAGGCCCTGATCTCCGGATTGGACAAAGCCAAGAAGAATAACCTAATTCATGCAAACAAGGTTGCCCGCAAGAAATCACGCTGCGCATCCCTGATTGCCAATTTGTAATTTCTTCTTTCTCTTGAACTTCCCACCTGAGCGTGGAGAAGTTTATTGCGGCTCTGGTTTCTTAAATGTGCCTGGAGTCCTCCTCGTCCTTAGTGGAATATCCACTCTCCTGCCTTTTATGATTTACTTCATTCTTTTTCAGGTAGGCCTGGTGAACATCATCTGCGGACATTCCCATAACTTGTGCAAGTGAAATGAGGAAGTGAAATAAATCCACGATTTCGACCTTTGCATTTTGTTTATCAAATTCCTGATACTTTGCCCACCATTTCCATGGCACTGAATCCGTGAGCTCTGCGAGTTCCTGCTGCATTGCCCGCACATAATTGAGGATCCACTTGGCTCGTTCCTCGTCATTCATCTCGTCCATATTCACCCCAATTCTGCGGTTTAATACATCCTGGAGTTCAAAAATATTTTCCAATTTATCCATCTTCGCATTTTAAGTACTTTCCCGTGGCTTCTTGCAAGTGGTTTCGCAAACTTTTTTCATTTCTTTTGCCTTGTACCTGTCCATGCTTAGATGTAGTCCTTTTGATTGCTTGGTAGTTGAGAGAAATCATTTCAATACACCAAGAAAAATTCTGATCCGTGCCCCTGATCGCACCGCTGGTCAAAGATACAAATACCTAATTAATCTATCATTTAAATGAAATCTAGAATTCGTTCACGTTGGCATAGAGCCAATGAAAAGCCCTTAGAGAACGATGGTTCTCCAACCCCAACCGCACCGTTTGGAGAAATTGACCCATCTAATAACGCCACTTTAACAGATGACCTGAGTAATTATAAACCCAGTGAAAATTCACAGAGTTCACGCCCACATCAAAAACAATCCTCAAATATGGATGAAAGGCGTGGGAACCGAAACCGTGGCGATAATAGAAGACCACGGCAAAGGCGGGACCGGAAGGATGACACCAGAGACGGCGAAAAACAATCCAGTGATAACAACCATTCCGGCAAAAGTAGAAATCCTAAAAACCGGAAACCACGGAAAAGAAAGGGGAATGAAAATAGAGACCGTTCTCCCAGAGGTGATCAGGAAAAATCCAGAAATCATAAGAACAAAAATAGAAGGCCTAACAAACCAGCGGACAAAGAATCTTCCAAGCCATCAGGACTGAAGGGCTTTATCAGCAAACTCTTTGGGTAATATAATTTACCATTAGCCCCACCTCTCGAAGTTTCGCCCTGTTTTTATACCAGTTAGTTTTTCCCCAATAAGATGGACATCCGGAGGATACATGGAGGATCAACCGTTCAGGGGGAAGTAGAGGTGTGTGGTTCCAAAAACGCCGCCCTTCCCCAGTTCGCTGGTGCATTACTAAGTTCTGAAGAAACCATCCTGGAAAATGTTCCTGACCTTAGTGACATTCGATTCATGGGAGAAATCCTGGAACACTTGGGTGCAAAGGTTGAACGCTGTGGTAAAAATACCTGGAAAATACAACCCCTCGATATTCAACCGGACGCACCCTATGAACTGGTGCGTAAAATGCGAGCATCCATCTGCTTATTGGGACCCTTGGTCGCACGTTTAAAAAGAGCCAAGATTCCAATGCCCGGAGGATGTGTAATCGGGCACCGACCAATTGATCTTCACCTTCGTGCCCTAAATGAAATGGGGGCATCGGTCACGCTCAATCAGGGGGTGGTGGAGGTGGATGGAGCATCCATGCATGCATCCACTCTGTTTCTGGGAGGCAGGCATGGCAGTACGGTTACTGGTACGGCAAATGCCATCATGGCATCCGTATTTATACCGGGTATAACCATGCTGGACGGTGCTGCTTGTGAGCCTGAAATCGTGGACCTATGCACCATGCTTGGTAAAATGGGGGCGAAAATTTCCGGCTCAGGATCACACCTTTTAAAAATTGAGGGAGTTGAAAAACTTACTGGATGCAAGCACAGGGTGATCCCTGACCGCATTGAAGCGGCAACCTACCTGATTGCAGGTGTGATCACTGGTGGAAAAATCCGGGTTAATGGGGTAAACCAAGGACACCTCGGTGCATTTATTAAATTAATGAACGAATCCGGGGTTAAACTTACTGAAACGGACGGGGCAATCGAAGCATCTGTACGAGAAGAAGGACTCAAGCCCTTTGAGGTAATTACGCTGCCCTACCCTGGATTCCCCACCGATTTACAGGCACAGACATGTGCCCTTGCCTGTACGATTCCCGGATTAAGCATATTAACCGAGAGGGTATACCCTAGCCGTTTCATGCATGTGCCGGAACTTTTAAGAATGGGTGCCGAAGTATCACTGGAGGGCAGTAACGCCATAGTGCGTGGAGGGAAGAAGTTAAACGGTGCTCCGGTCATGGCATCAGACTTACGAGCAAGTGCTGCATTAATTCTTGCAGGCTTGGCTGCCGAAGGAGAGACTTGGGTACATCGTATTTATCACTTGGACAGAGGGTATGAATTATTGGATCTTAAATTGCGGGGGTTGGGTGCGGAAATTGAGCGCCTGCAAGAATCTGCACTACCACCCGCATTTCGGAGCCCAATCGATTAATCAATCCCATTTATTAAATCCATGAACGAGGAACCTCCAAAGGGCAGAAATTTTTTCGAGGAATCCCTTTCATCTGGCACTGAGGTGGAAGCTGCATTGCGCCCGCCCGCCTTTGAGGATTTTACAGGTCAGCCAAAAACGATTGAGCGCTTACAGGTAATGGTGGGGGCTGCCGCAAACCGCGAAGAGGCCCTTAAGCATGTACTATTATGCGGTCCTCCGGGCCTGGGTAAAACGACCCTCGCACACATCATCGGGCATGAATTGAAGCGGGAAGTAAGGATCACTTCCGGACCGGTGATCGATAAGCCGGGAGATCTGGCTGGGCTACTGACTAATTTGCAGGGCGGGGATATTTTATTTATCGATGAAAT
>JAYQBI010000138.1:0-3411 GCA_038137235.1 Opitutales bacterium
CGTGATGGTTGAGGTAATGGATCTTTGCTTCCACCAAGCAAATTTCCCAATGACTGTAAGGTGGAGTCCTCCATGTAGAGATAGCGTACGCCCTCCATTCGCTGCCTTTTTAACTCTTCCAAGACTGCAAGGGCAGCATCCACTGGCTCAATAACTGCCTCCTCACTCATGATTTCACCTGAATACGCTCCACATATTTTGCCAGTAAATCAAACTCAAGGTTCAAACGATCACCCGCTTTACGCCCTTTCAAATTAGTTTGGTCAAGGGTGTGAGGAATTAACCAAACTGCAAAGGAATTGTCCGTAACCTCACAAACAGTCAGGGAACATCCATCAACTGCTATGCATCCCTTATCAACAAGATACTTAGCACTATCCCGTTCCACTTTTACCTGAAGAAATAAATTTTTTCCTCTCTCTTCAAACACCTCAATAATACCCGGTCCATCCACATGACCGGTCACAAAATGACCACCCAATCTACCATTTGCAGCAAGTGAACGCTCAAGGTTTACCCTGTCCCCTTCTTTAAGCTCGCCAAGATTAGTCCGTTTTAGGGTTTCTTCCAAAAGATCAAAAGAACCAGTGGATGAGCCGTGCTCTTTTATCGTTAGGCAACATCCATTAACTGCCAGGCTAGCCCCCGCCTCCAATCCTTCGCCATTTGAAAAAGGAAGTTCCAATTCAAGCAACCAGGATTCCTGCAGTTCCCTCAGGCTTTTTACAATGCCAACACCTTCTACAATTCCGGTAAACATAACTTTGTCTCTCTCAAGCATTAGAAAGTACTGGCATGAAAGGAAAGATAATTTGACCATTATATTAGCCTGAATAGCTTTAGAGTTTATCAATATGCACAAATTCAGCATTCTTCTTACCCTCGCTTCACTTTTATTTTTTCACGGTTTTATTTCCGTTCATGCCCGCACTAGTGCAAGCGGAACGATCAATCGGGTACCAATGGACTCAGTGATTGTGCTTAGCGTGGACGGCCAAGAAATAATTTCCAAATCAGGGATTCTGAAAAATAAACAATGGAAAACACTGCTTAACCGGATCGAAGAAAGCGGTTCTCCAGTCCGCAAATGGTTTGCCGACTCCAACCACAGTGGAATTGCATGGGAGGAACCGTTGCAATTTTTTGTACGGTTGGTTGAGGGCGAACGCCCCTACCCTCAGTTTGGAGCTATCCTCAAGGTAAGCTCAGCTAGCCAGGCAGACCGCACATTGAGCACCCTAGCTGATTTTCTTGGATTAAGACCATCGAAAAAAAATCCTAAGGTATACCAGCGTGCCACCCAACCATTTGCGATCGGAAGGGTGGAAGACTTCTGTTTTCTGCTCGGGACTTTCTCTTCATCAGACCAAGCACAGCTTCCCCCTCCGGAAAATGATTTGTCCTCTTTCATTGATTCTCTCTCCTCGTCAAATCAGCCAGAGGACATGCCCTCTTCCCTCTCCAATCATGGTAATCATTCGGCCGATTTAAGTTTGTATATTGAAGGGATTGGAAACAGCAGAATGTTTGAACAATTAAGTAGAAATACTCTATTGGGCTCTATTTTTCCACTTTTTGACCCGATTTTACAGGACTCCTTCGGGGTTTTTCTTAGATCACAGCCTGGGATTATAAAAATAGAAGCACGCAATTATTCCAGGTCCAACAAGGCAGAAAAAAGCTCAGTTAATCCACTTGAGATGATCAGTCAATTACCCGGAGATGCACCCTTAGTCGCACGCATCAGTCTTCCTGAAGATGGTTTTCAAACTTTTCTTAGTAATGGAGTAGATACCCTTTTAAAGTTTGTTTCAGGTAATAAACTGGGAATAGATAGCGATCTGCCTGGGTTCGATCTAAGTGCACGAGAATTATTGAAATTCCCCAGCGGTGACTTTGTTTTCGCTGGAGGAAGTTCAAGAACTAAACATATCTCTCTACCGAACGGCCAAGCCATCACTCGGTCTACCCCTATCTGGACTAGCGGTATGAAAATTGCCCATCCACTTGCCTTTCGTGAACTGATTGCTGGAATCAACAGTGGAATGGGTCTCTCTTCCGTGTTTGATGCCCACCAACTTACACTTACTGAGTCCAAAAATTCAGCGTGGCTTTCATCTCATGAATATTCGCGAGAGATTGAGCTCGGCAAACCTATCGAGGCACTTTCATTTCAACGAAAAAAATTACTCAACAATCATCAATTTGCTTTGGATTTTAACCCCCGAGCTGCGGCTCGATCCCTTCGCAAACCAGAAGGTCTAAGCTTTGATCAATTAAAACAAATCAGCTGGCTCGATGATTTCAGTAACATTTCTTTCCGCATCACCGAACAAGGGATTTTGCTTGGAGACCTCAAACTTGACCAATCTGAAAAACAGGGTTGGGAAATGGTCGCAGATCGGATTGGCCAGGAATTGATTGACCGTATCAATGCCAGAATCTTTCTGGCGATTGCCCGTGATGACCTAAATGAGGTAATCGAGTCCGTGGCAATGGGTGCGATGATTAATGCAAACGACCGCTTTGGTCACTCTCCATTGCACTATGCCGCCTACCGAGGGAATGCATACATTGTGGATTATTTACTCCGTCATGGAGGTGATCCTAACACCCGGGGAAACCATCTTTCAACCCCCCTCCATAGTGCCGCATGGGGAAGGAATCAAGAGGTGGTTGAATTATTGCTTGAGGATGGGGCTGAAGTGGATGCAATGACAGATGAACAGGAAACCCCAATCATGACTGCAACCCTGCGTGGTCAACTTGAAACGGTCGAAACTTTTCTTGCCCTATCAGCGGATGCCCATGCTGTAGATAAGTATGGTTCTAATCTTATGGATTTGGCAGGGGCCAGCGGAAATAAAGAACTCGTTGAGCTTTTGAGTAATGCGGGTGTTCGAACTTCATACCCTTTGCACCTCGCCGCAGGTACCGGGGATTTCATTTCCATGAAAGCCCTGCTTGAGTCCGGACATTCCATTAATGAACAGGATTCATTCGGAGCTACACCATTACTCATTGCCACTGTGGCTGGGCGTGAAGATATGGTGGACTACCTGCTCGAACACTCTGCCGATCCCACGATCGAAGCAAAAGATGGATACTCCCTACTACATGGAGCTGCGTTTTCCGGTAAAAAATCTCTGATTCGGAAGATGCTTTCCTATGGGCTCGATATCAACCAGCGCTATGGCGTGGACAAAATCACTCCTGTTGATGTGGGTGAAGAAGGCAGTGAAGGCCTTACTTATCTACGTGCCATGGGCGGACGATCCGCCTGGGAACTTGGCCCGCAATAAGCGATTCCGTTATGCTTTTCGTCCAAGTGAAAAAATTACTTTTCCCTCCTTGGAAAGCTTCCGGTCCACTGCTTTGGCATTGGGTACAAACTCTTCCAGTTTTTGCCAG
>JAYQBI010000139.1:0-3362 GCA_038137235.1 Opitutales bacterium
GCGCTTTTTTTATTTTGTTTTCTTGCGGGTCTCTTCTTATGTTGCATTTCAGGTGGGTTTGCCTCCGGTGATTTAACCCAAGAGTCGCCTCTTTACTCTGATAGGGTTTCGACCCTAAGGGCAAAATCATCCGCTCATTCGAGGTATGTCAACGAATTGCTAGCTGAGCTAGGTGAATCTAGCAAAACTAAATCAATGCATTCTAAAAGACTGAGCGATGAATCTCTTGCTGAACAAGAGTATTTCAGCGACAATGTCGAAAAAGAATTTATTGAACGCGAAGCTCTTGAACTTCAAAAAGCCGAATCGGTCAATTCGGGAGAAGGCTTATCCGATCAAGCCCAATCTTTGGATTTCGATCGTTCAGATGATGGAAAAAGTGAATCTGAGGATGAGAGTGATCGAGAACTATATGCTAGTCTTTACGAAGGGGATACTGAATTAAGAGGAACAGGCGTTTATCTTGGCCCTTTTTTCGGCCTTTCTTTTTCTGCTGATAGTGCGGTGAGGGACAGTTCTAATCATAAACAATACGATTCAGAGTCTGGATACTTTTTAGGCTTCAGGATTGGAAATGATTTTGGTCCAACCAAACTTGAGGCTGATTACAGTTTTACCAGTCACAATGTCGAAGGTGAAAATTCAAGCGGGGATGTTTTGGTGAATAGTTTTATGGGTAGGTTTATTTTAGAGAAAGAAGTTGGTGACCGTCTTGACTTCCGTGCTGGTTTAGGAATGGGGTTGGCAATGGTCGAAAAAAACTTGGATAACAAGAGTTATCAAGGTAATGGATTTTGCTATGATTTTCTCTTGGGTTTTTCGGTAAGAATTATGGAAAATTGGAGCATATTGGGAGATTACCGATACTATTTAACTGCTGCTCACAAGAATTACGATCGTGTGCAGGGTCACCTCTTTGAGCTTTCTGCAAATTTTGACCTTTAATCTATTTCAAAGAGATTATGACAATATCCTTATAAAATCTCTTGGGACAGGAGATTCTACTACCCATCTTAATGGAGGTAAGTCTGGTGTATTGATATTGATTTCAATTTGGGTTGCATGCAGGAACATTCGTTCAATTTTAGTATTCTTGGCAATTTTTCGATTTAAGGAAAAATCGCCATATGTCTTGTCCCCTATGATGGGCATTCCTCGGGCTGCACACTGTACTCTTAATTGATGGGTTCTTCCGCTTTGTGGTTTTAATTTTACTAATGCTAAAAATTTGCCCGCAGAGTTCGAAAATCTTTCAATTTCCATACAAGAAGTAGCAATTTGACCGGACTTATGTCTTTTCACTCGTATTTTCCCGTTTTTATTTTCTTTGAGCAAAGTATCTTTCCAGTGCCCTGGTTTGATTCTAGGATTGGCTTTAACCACAGCATGGTAGGTTTTATTTACCATTCTTTCCGCGAAGCATTGTTTTAATATATTCGACCATTTTTTATTAGTGGTAGCCAATAAAACACCAGAGGTAGGTGCGTCTAACCGATGCACCAAATAAAGATATTTTTTGCGATCTGCTGAATCAATCCAAGTGAACGATTCAGATTCGGGGTTAAAATCAGCGTTTAGTAATGTTCTTCTGTGCGACTTATGTTCTGCTGATGGATGAGTTTGAACACCTGGATATTTTTCAAATGCATAGATTTCAAAATTCTTATTAAAATCAAGAAGCTTACAATGTTGATTAAGGGGGATTTCTAAACCTTCACGAGCATTTGGATTCATAGATATTCAAACTTAATCGTTACTTGATCAGTGTGTCCAAAGTCTTGAATCATTTCCTTGGTCCATTCTCCAAATGGTGCCCGTGATGCAATCGCTTGTCGACAAAGCTCAGCCGCCAACAATTCCTCTAATGGATGATTGTCCAATTTTAAATCAGTTATTTTTCCATTTGAGTTGAGTTCAAAGCGGTACACAAATGTTTGCGGAGTAGGCATTTTTCTAATGTATCCGTAAGAAGTAGATAGCAGTAAAAGCCATTGCTGCTCAATTGACTTTAGCATTTTTTGCACATAGATGCCGAATGGGTGCAGGCGGCATTCGATTGCCATTTTGCCTTTTCGTGGAGCGTTTTGAGTATGCTTCATTCTTGCACTTGAAATTAGCTCGGTTGAAAGTTTCGGCCGACTTTTATGTTTGGTTAAAGCTTCAATGCTTTTGTTAAAATTATTTGATGAAGTTATTTGTTCTGGATGATTTATTCGAAGATCTAAAATGGAATTTAGGCTATCCATGGTGGTAGATTCTACACCATCACCATCATGAGTTCTTCCGGTATTAGGTGGGGCTTTTGGAATTGGGGAGGCTTTTTTCAAATTTTGCTTTAGTGAATCGCCCGACTCTGGCACATCGGCAGATACCGTTTTATGTATATCCGATATTTCAGAAATTCCCATTACTTGGTCCCGACCCACGGACATTGGTGCTAAGGACCCACTAGACTTAGATGTTTTTTCTGGTTGGGCCGCTTGTTGGTCACGGAAGGAAAAAAATCTGCTTTTGTCTGGCGTATTAGTGGCTGCATTTTTACTAGCTTGGACATATCTCAGCTCCTCACTTTTAAAATTTTCAGTAGAATTCAGCCAAGTAATTTTAGGATTTTTGTCTAAACCGACATGCGGGCTGGTTAAAATCGTTAGGAAGAAAGTTTCGTTAAGTAGAAAGTAAAAAAATAGAAGACTTATCGTTCCTGCCAAAAAAGTTGATTGATTGGTTCCTGTCCTTGGTTGGCATCTTAAATTATTCAGGCTCATTTGTAATCTATTTACAATTAGAGTTTTAGGAAATTCAAAATCGTATGACAAACCTGATCCGAGCCATTTTTAAGTGTTACATATTTCTTCTGATTTTTTCGATTTTTCGGAAAGTTATCGTCCCAATTTTTATTAAGGAAATCTTTCAAGCTGATTTCACGATGTTTAAGATTCGATTTAGCAAAACGTCTAAGAATCTCAGACTCTTTGAAGTTTTCTCGGTAAACAGCTTGAAGCGGGGTGCTAGTACCCCAGCACTCGCAAATTGTACCATAACCTGCTTTACCAATTACACATGCTGATGCTCTGACGAGGTCAGGGAAATGAATACCAGAATTCATCGGAAGAGAAATTAAATTTCCTTTTTGAATAATTGATGACTGATTTGTGGTACAGACAATAGGTTTCGAACTTGAATAATCATCGGTGAAGCTTTTGTGGAGTGAGATTCCGCCAGTAGTCAGGAGTAGAAAGTCCTGATCTTTTTTTAAACCTAAAGACATTTTGATTTGATCTACTGGATTGCGACAATTCCGAAAAATTGGATTTACTTTTACAGCATCAGGATAATCTTGGCAGTGCGGAGTTGTCTGGATG
>JAYQBI010000140.1:0-3356 GCA_038137235.1 Opitutales bacterium
GGCTGGTATTGCTTTCGTTGGATTCGGAGATGTCTTCGGAACGGCGGGGCGTACTGCTGCTTCAAAAAACTTAAAGACGGTTTATGAGAGTCTTGCAGCCAAAACACGAAACTTCCCAACTAGTGAAGAAGTCGGATCTACTGAGGAGTTTGCTGCTTGGTTCCGTAAAAAAACCAAGGATACAAGGCCTGAACTTTGGTTTCTTCCAGATGATGAAAAAGTTGTGGAACTCAATGAGGACGGCAACGATGGTGTTCCTGCTAATATTCCTTCAGATGGCAGTGAGTTTACTGCTATCCAAAAGGAAGCGATCGGATATGCGATTGCTGTCCCTACATCAGGAGAAGCGAAAAGTAGAAGTTTCGTTACTAACTTGGAAAGCGGCCAATTCCCCATCATGTGGACTGCAGGATTATCAGGTGAAAGGTGGAATGATGACTCCCCTTGGGCTGGTGAAGGAGGCCATGTTCTGTTTAGTGACGGAACAGTAAGGTGGTTTGATGAAACAACCAAAAACGGTACTGGAGTGTTTACCGTTGCAGTTGATAAGGGCGAGGACGTACCAGAAACATTTCAGAGTACTTCTAATATTGAGGAAGCTGTTCCATCATCCTGGACAGTTTATGACCATCGCAAGTAACTTCTAAATATACTCAAATTCGTGGGCAAACCCACTGTCCGCGGAATTTTATCTTTTGGCCGCAACGGTCGTTGTAGAGTTCTCTTAGGTGACGGAGAAGAATTTATTTCCCTAGCACGAGGTGCTAGTGGGACTGGACTACACGGTGACCTGGTAGAACTTTTCAGCTTACCTCCCAAGAAAAGAGACCGGAAAAGAAAAGGACTTAAACCAAAACCTCCCCGTTTTGAGGTTAGAAAAATAGTTAAACGAGGAACTAACGAATTCCTTGGGTTTTTTAGCCAGGAGTTCAACAGACCTGTCGTTCAATCTGAAAATTCCCGAGTCCGTATTCCCTTTAAAGTGATGGGGGACACAAAAAATGCACAGGAAAACGATAAAGTGCTGGTGAAATTCGTGCGGTGGGACCCACCTGCCCGCATACCTAGCTGCAAAATACTGAGGGTACTGGGGCCCAGTCATGATGCACAGACTGACCACAAGGGTATTCTCGTTAAATATGGACTCTCCCAAACTTTTCCAGACAAGGTGGAAGAGGAGGCAAAATCTTTTGGAGAAAAGATATCCACCAAGGATTATAAAGGAAGGAAAGACTTCCGTAATACTTTTACCCTGACCATTGACCCATTGGACGCACGCGATTTTGATGATGCCATATCCTTCAAGCTTCTAGAAAGTGGTGATTTCGAAATTGGTGTACACATAGCCGATGTGGCACATTATGTGAAAAGAGGATCGGCATTAGACAAGGAAGCAAGAAAGCGGGGAAACTCCACCTATCTTGTTGGTGAAGTAGTTCCGATGATACCACATTCTTTATCCAGCGGACTATGTAGCTTAATAGAGGGCGAGGACAGACTGGTAAAATCTGTTCTCTTTCGATTCTCTTCTGATTACGAAGTCCTCGGTCACCATATTTATGATTCTGTCATCAATAGCGACAAAAGGTTAACCTACGAGCAGGCACTCCTGTTTTTACAAAAAGAGAATCTGGCAGATATATTAGAGGCAACTCCTCCACCAAGCCGGTATTCAGGCAACCCGGGACGGGCTCTCACAGAAATCAATGAATCTGGGCTGCAAAGCATTCACAAAACAATCAGGTTGCTCGGCAAGGTGGCTCGTCACCTCCGCAAAAAAAGGATGGATCATGGATCTCTCGAACTGGCTTCTGCTGAAGTTAAAATTTTGGTCGATCAAAGGGGAGAACCCGAAAAGATTTATCAGAACAAAGATGATGAAAGCCATCAACTGATTGAAGAATTTATGCTCCTCGCCAATCAAACAATTGCCCGAATTGCCCGTAAAAAAAGACTGCCCGTGGTTTACAGAACGCATCCGGACCCGGAACCGGAAAGTTTGGAGGAACTAAGGAATTTCCTATCGCTTTTTGGAATATCATGCGGAGAACTCACCTCCCGTAAGGAAGTTCAGAAAATGCTTTTTCAAATCAATCGCTCTCCCATCTCGCAAGTCCTGCGAATTAAATTTTTAAGGAGTCTCCAGCAAGCTTGTTACCGGGCAAGTCCTGACGGACATTATGGCCTGGCGATGAATGATTATCTTCACTTCACTTCCCCTATCCGGAGATATGCAGATTTAATTACGCACCGTGCACTGGAGCCACTATTAACTTCCAAAGATACCCCAAAAAAATCTGCTGAATCAATGGAGGGATTGGCAAAAAAATTGTCGATCAGTGAGAGAAACAGTGTCGATGCTGAGCGTGAATCAATCAAAGATAAATTAATTCTCTTTTATAAACGGGATTTGGAAAAGAAAGAGGTGGTTAAGCACAAGGCACTGATCACTGAAATTAACCGACGGGGATTTTTCGTGGAGTTAACCGACACCTTGGCTCGTGGCTTTGTGAATGCACGGACCCTTCCCCGTGAAATTGGATACCGGTTGGCATCCAATGGATCTGCCCTGGTAGGCAGAAATCCGAAACATAAATTGAAGATTGGACAGGAAATCGAGATTCAAATTGACCGCATAAATAGCCTGGATAAACAAATGGACTTTCGATTGGCCTGAACTAGCTTGGCCCTCTCCCGGTCCTTTTATAACCGTTTATTTAATCATGTCCGTCCTATTCAATACACACCTTTCTCGCATTTGGAATAATGCCGTAAGTCTTTACCAAAGAGGTAATACGGACGCCGATCGCTTCCCTATAGAAAATGATCTTCCATTGCTTGCTGAATTTGGCATGAACAAGATGGATGTATTTGATTATGCCGAGGACTGGTGCCTTCATCAAGAACCTGATTTCATGACCTTTTTACTGGTTCATTATGAAAGATGGAACTATTTCACCGAGGAACAAGAATCTGTTCCATCCAGTCAGTTACTCGATCCATCCTCCCTTCCAGAAAAAACGGATGAAGCGAAAGGTATTGTTTGGCTTCCCAGAATTATTCCCAAGGCAAAAGCCAAACTGCGGGGCGAACTCCCTCCTTCAGTGATGTATGGTTGCGGGGGTGACCGTTTGTTTTTTCAGACTAATCAGGTACACCCTTCACAATTTTTAAGAATTACCAGACGGTTCTGGAACAATGAACAAGCGATCATCAATTGGGTACTCGATTGCAAATCATCGCCAAAGTCCCATTATTGATCGCTTAACCTTTTGTAGATATGATTTTCGAAAAATACCACGCTCTGGGAAATGATTACCTGGTTTTTGACCCCCGCAAGGATGATCATTCTTTTA
>JAYQBI010000141.1:0-3291 GCA_038137235.1 Opitutales bacterium
CCGTACGACCGTTGGGTATATGACATGCTCGCTGCGACTGGTCCGATGTGGCAAAGAGGAAATGGTCAGGTCGGCTACTACTATCGAGACTCAGGTATGGGTTTGGACAATATGTCCAATACGGTACGTGTTTTCCTCGGCACCAGCTTAGAATGTGCACAATGCCATGACCATCCCTTTGACCGTTGGACACAAAAGCAATTTTACGAAATGGCTGCATTCACTGCCGGTGCTGAAAGAGCAAGGAATTCACAAGCCACCAATCTTGGAGGTTTTACTTCTCTCCTTAGAGAGTGGCAAAATGAAGAAAGAAAAAAAATTGAAGATGACTCATCCCTGAGCAATGAGGAAAGAATTGCTCAGCTCAGCCGATTAGGCGCCAGAGCGAGGGGGGCTTCGCTGAGCGTAGGTACAATTCTATCCCCTGGCATGGATAACATGGGCAAAGGCAAAATTAGCCTCCCCAACGACTACCAGTATGACAATGCCAAGCCTGGCGAAAGCCTGGAAGCGAACACCATTTTCGGAATGGTTGTAGAGTTAGACGAAAACCTCGAGGAAAAAGGTTCCCGCTCGTCTTATGCCAGCTGGCTTGCTTCCCCTGATAATCCGAGGTTTACGACAGTGATTGCCAATCGACTATGGAAATCCGCTTTCGGCATCGGTTTGATTGAGCCTGTAGATAATATGTTTGATGATACTATGCCCACCAACCCGGAGCTGATGCTTCATCTTGAAAAAATCATGGTGGCTCTTGACTATGACATGAAAGAATTCCTTCGTATTATCTACAATACCAAAGCTTTCCAAAGGGAAGCACCAAAGCGCCAAATTTCAGCTCGGGATACTAAAGACGAAACTTTACCTCATGAGGTCAAATGGGTAATTGACGGCCCCTACCCTGATAACCCCAAAAGAAATGCTGCTCCCTACTTTTACCAGGGGCCGGTTATGGAAAGAATGTCGGGCGAACAACTCTGGGATTCATTAGTAAGTATTAATTATCCGGATCTTGATTCCCGAATTAACTCGGGCTTCCCGGAAGGCGGCTTTGATCGCTACGATAAATTTTCGCAAATGACACCTGAAGAATTATTTGCGGATGTCATGGGTATGGCTGCCCCAGGATCTGAAAATTCATCCATGATGGCTGCCAATAACGAAAGCAAGCCAATCAATGAAAACTGCCCAATCCGAACAGGTAGGAAAGCCGATCCATCCATCACTGCCAAAAACGAAAAAGGTGAAACCGTGGCTTTTTGTTGCAACGGTTGTAAAGATCAATTTCTAGACAGCATGCCTGCAATGGACATGATGAAGGAAGAGAGTAACATGATGATGGCGGACAGTGGTGGCGGTGCTCCTGCTACCGGTTATCGGAGAAGAGGTACAGCTACTCGAGACACCAGTTCCTTACGAGCATCAGAAGTCGGAAACCCTGCACCAAACGGACACCTAATTAGACAATTCGGTGGCTCCCCCAGAGATCAAATTCAGGTGTCCCACAAGCAGGCTGCAGTCAATCAAGTCCTCGCTTTGATGAATGGATTTGCTGAATCCCAGATCCTCCAAAGACGAGATTCCAAACTCATGAAAACAATTTCAGAACAATCCAACATGGATAAAAAGATCGAGATCGCATTTCAGGCTCTTCTCCAACGAAAACCACAAAGCAATGAAATGCGTGATTTTAAAGAGGCACTCAAGTTAATGAAATCAGAAGATTACGAAAAAGACATTGCTTGGGTGTTATTGAATAGTCACGAATTTCTTTTTGTTCCCTAAATTTGAAATTTTGCCACTTAAAACCAAAATTAATTAATTATGAAATCAGACCTAAAGACACTTGATGAGTTGAGTAGAAGAGAATTTGTAGCCAGTGCAGCAAAAGCCTGCCTTGGCGTGGGTTTACTTCCATTGGCTGGTTCCTATGTCCACACACCTGTTAATGCTTTAGAACCAGGCACTAGACCAGCAGCCGCTCGGCATGTCATCTATTTAAATATGAGTGGTGCGATGTCTCACCTCGATACATTTGGCACTAATCCTGACGCTCCAGAAATCCAAGGGCCCACAAAATCAATACCCACCAGTGCAGATGGTGTAATCATCTCAGAAAATTTACCTCTTACTGCGAAGCACATGCACAACTCTGCGATCATCAAGACGATGATGACCAGTCAGGGTGCACACGCTCAGGCTAGTTACTTAATGCATACAAGCTATCAAATGAGAGGCACGATAGCTCATCCTACTTTTGGAAGCTGGGTGGCAAAAATGTCGGGTAACATAAATAATACTATTCCATCGAATGTTCAAATATCTGGCAGTCCTGGTGGAGCCGGTTTCCTTGAGTCCAAATATGGCCCCTTACCTATTGGTAATCCTCGTGCAGGACTTGCAAACAGCTTAAAGGCGGACTACATCGACCAAACCAGATTTGATGGCCGCCTGGCACTTGCCCAAAAAATGAACACCGCCTACCTTGATCAGTACGACCAAAAGCAGGTTCGTGCGTATTCAGATTTATACAAAGATGCGATTAACCTCATGACCAGTGAGGATTTGAATGCTTTTGATATCTCAAAAGAGCCAGAATCCATGAACGAGATGTACGGAACCTCAAATTTTGGCCAGGGTTGCCTACTTGCCCGCAGGTTAGTGGAAAATGGTGTTCGCTATGTTGAAGTATCCAGAGGTGGTTGGGATACGCACGATAATAATTTTGAAGCAGTCGCAAACAATTGCACAGATATAGACAAAGCACTCAGTGCCCTTCTCACCGATCTTGAAAGAAGAGGCTTGCTTAATGAGACAATGGTTGTGCTAACTTCAGAGTTTGGAAGAACTCCCAGGATAAATGCCAGAGATGGAAGAGATCACTGGCCTTACGGTTTCACAGCATTTTTAGCAGGTGCTGGAATCAAGGGAGGAACCATGTATGGAAAAATGGATAAAGTTGGACGTAATCCCGAAGAAGGTAAATTTGTTGATCCTGCAGGCCTTAATGCCACGATCGGATATGCAATGGGACTTCCTCTCAACGATGTTCAGTACTCTCCTTCTGGTCGCCCATTTAAGGTAGCTCATGACGGTGAACCTTTGATGGACGTACTGGCGTAGAAAACTATCAATCAAAGCATGGTGGATCGCTGGATCGCAGTTGCTTTCCTCTGGTTGTACTTTGCTTTGTGCTTAAATGGCGAAGAAAACTTCAGAACTTTTACAACTACCGCAGGTAAGTCTTTTCCATTCCGCGTGTTAAGTTATGAAGGGCAGGATTTCTATTTC
>JAYQBI010000142.1:0-3268 GCA_038137235.1 Opitutales bacterium
CGCAGTTGATTTCTAACCCGCAGGGATGATTCAATTTCGCGTTGTAAATTGGAATTATCATCATTCAAGTAATCAATCCGGCGGTTCAGTTGCTGTTGCTTGATCTTGGCCTCAGATAATTCCTCGGAAAGTACAAGGTTTTCGTTTTCCAAAATTGATGTGCGGTTAAGTAATACCTGTTCACGGCCCAAGATCTCAGAAAATTCTGCCTCCAATTGGCGGGTCTCCGCAAGCAATCTTTGGTAGTCTTTATTTCCAAGTTCCTCAAGCTCCTGAATTTTTGCATCCTTTAAAATGATCCGCTCTTCCAGACCTCCAAGTTGTTGCTTAAGAAATCTTTCACTTGCAACCGCTTGGTTGAGCTGTGCTTCCAGTTGTGCTGAGCGTTCCTTAAAATAGGCACGGTCCTGGTGCAGGGCACCGGTTTGGGAAAGAAGGTTCTGGTTTTCCTCGTCAATCTCTTCCAGTTTGCTGACAAGGTTTCGTTCGTTTGACTCGATCCCCTCGATTTCAATACGCATTAAATCAACGGATTCCATCATTGCCTGCTGTTCGGCTTCGAGCATGCGGTTCTTTGCGAGCAGTTCATCATTGGAACGGCGCAGGCCTTCCAATTCACTTGATACCCTTGCTTCCTTCAGTCCGAGGCTGCCAAGCTGGGAGCGCAAAATCGTAACCTCTTCCTTGGTGGAAAATCCATCATTGAGCAATTCCTGGTTACGGTTGGCAAATACTTCAAGTTGCTGGCGTAAGTCCTCGTTGGAAGCCTGAATGATCCGGGCATTTTCCTCATTTCTTTGAGCATCGTAGATTAAATTGGTGTTAATTTTTTGGAGCTCCTCAATTTGTTCATTCATTACATCAATCTGAGCATCCAATTGACTGACCCGGCTGGACTCATCCGCATTTTCAAGTTCCATAATTGATAATTTATCATCACTTATGGAGAGTAAGCCGTTAAGTCTGGCAATTTCCTGCCTCGCACTCAGCAAGCTTTCGCGCATTACACTTTCTTCTGCCTGCAAAAGACTGAGCTCATTATCAGATTTTCTCAGTGAATCTTTTAAATCACGGAGTTGAGCGGATGAAGTTTCCTGGTCCACTCCCAAACCGGCAAGTTTTTGGTTAAGCTTTGCATTTTCCTTGAGCAATCTTTCCACCTGCCCGGATAGTTGCTTATTCTCGACATCAATCTCGGTCTTGTCCTTTTTTAAATTGCTGAGCTTTCTTTCTGCCGTGGTCTTGGAAAGTTCAAGGTTTCGAATCTTTGAAAGGGTGCTTTCCTCCACTGAACCTGCATTTTCCAAAGCGTTTTTGAGCCTTCTGTTCTCGAGCATTAATTCCTTATTGTTTTGCTCAAGTGACATTTCCTCTGCCTTTAACTCCTGTACCTGCCGGCGCAACCGGGCATTGGTTTCATCGAGGTACTGGTTACTGTTCACATTGCGCAGTCCTTCCTGCTGTAACTTAACAGCCTGTGACTCCAAAGCGGCAACCTTAGCCAACGCTTCATTGAGTTCATTCTTGAGCAATACTTCAGTATCAGGCGAAATGGTTGGTGCTTGTGCAACCGAGCGTGATTGTACGAGTACCTTGGTTTTTTCAATCAATGCATTGTGCTTGGCCGCCAATTCATTGTAGCGCTCAATCAAAAATTCCGGGTCACGCAATTGAGAATCAGTTTGGGCACAAAGAAAAGAACTTGTGATCAGGGAAAATATCCCAAACAGGCAAACTGCTATATGATAGGTGCGCAACATGATTATAAGGAGTCGATTTTTCTTTCGAATAGTAAAATGGGGGTTATTGCAAGCGTGAGTTGTTCATATCTTAAATTGAATGTTAATTTTTTTCTTCAATCCTTGTATGATCACTGGAAATAGAATTGATATTATCCATTACTTTGACCCTTTCCTGCCCGTTTCATACGGTCCATGATTGCAAGGTATAACTGATCATTATTTTGGCTTGGTAAAAGGGCAATCAATCTGCTCGCCCCTTTTTTATACGCTTCAATCAATACTTTGTAAAGATTCTGGGCAATTTCTTCTGCCTTTCCATTTGCCGAAAGAAAAAATACGCGGTCAATAAACCCCTTCATTTCTTGGGGAAAATCAGTTTTTTGAGGAAAAATCAACCAGTCCGTATCCGATGGCTTACAGGCTTTTACATCGTGTATGTTTTCACAGAGTAAGAGTGGGGTGTTCGGGGCATAGTGTATGCTACTTGTTCCGGGGCTTTTTTGCATGGTCTTATCTCCTGGTTCGTGCCCGTTTGGTAATTCCACTTTTCTTGCAAGTATATCCTCAATTTCTTCGGGTTTCACCGGTCCATACCTAAGTATGCGTGGGTGAGAAACGCTCAGGTCCAGCACGGTTGATTCCATGCCCAGCATGCATGGCCCACCATCCAGGACAGGTGGGGCGTTTTCACCAAATAATTCGAGCACATGGGCTGCCTCGGTTGGGCTTGTGCGGTTGGATGGATTTGCACTGGGGGCAGCAAGTGGTTGCTTTACCAAATCCAGTACTTCTCGGAACAGCGGATGGGCAGGGGAACGCAGGGCCACGGTATTTCCACCCGCAGTGATTTCACTGGGCACGCATTGTTTTTTTGGCAATACAATGGTCAGGGCGCCCGGCCAGAATGCATCACATACCTTTCTTGCCAGGTCGTTGAACTCTGCCAACTCTTCACCATGTTCAATACTGGAAACATGAACGATCAAGGGGTTGTATGAAGGTCTTCCCTTGAGCGAATAAATTTTGTGCACGGTTTTTGAATAAAGGGCAATTCCAGCAAGCCCATATACCGTTTCAGTCGGTAAGGCGACTATGTCACCCTGTTGTAAACGGGCGACCGCATCATCCAATGAGATGAGCAATCGACTCGTTTGGTAGAAATCCCCTTACTTGAGGATTTGCATGTGCCTTGCCTTTTTGATCAGGCGGGACACTTTGCGCTGTTGCATGGGAGTAAGGCCGGTGTACTTGCGGGGCAGAATCTTGCCGGTGTCGGTGGTGTACTTGGCCAGGGCATCACGGTCCATGAAGGAATAATGCTCAGGGTTTTTACTCTTGGTTGGGGCGTCTGTGGATTCGCTCATAAGGGATTCATAATGAATGAATTTAAAATTGGATCAATGCAAAAGTTTACAAGGGGTAGGAGATTGTTTTCATTGACGAAACCTGCGGATTTTGATTTTTTACCTCTTTGTCATGAAAGTAGCATCATCTATTAAGACCCTCAAAAACCGTCACCCCGACTG
>JAYQBI010000143.1:0-3246 GCA_038137235.1 Opitutales bacterium
AGGTCATCAAGATTCATGACCAGGCTGTCTTGAGCAATCCCCTTAAAAACTGAAGGGTCCCCCGTTTCGCGGTACCAAAGGTATCCGAGGATTGATTTTGTGCCTGCACCATCAGAATGGATGACATTGCAAAGCTCCTTCTGTCCAGTAAGTGCGTCTTCTGTAATCTTGCAAAAGGCACCAGGAAACACCCCACGGTCCATCTGGTCCACGACTTGATGTACTTCTTCCTTGCTTGAAGAGACACCCCTTTGATTGTAACGACTTTGAGATTTTTCCATGTATTTATTTTTTACAACTTGCTTGCCCCCTTGACCATCCGAAATCACCTTGTAGTGATTCCTTTGGCCTAAAATTTTGAAGTACAGGGTACAGACATACTCAGAAATTAACTTGTGGAAGCAACGGGCGTTGCCTTTCCTAAGAAAAAAAGAGGCGTGGAATAATTTGTTTTGGCAAATTATTAAACAACGGGAAAATTCTTCGAGTCAGGGATGGTCCGGAAATATCTTCTGCGAAGAAGAGATTACTTTGTCTGCGTTACATACACCATCCAAATTCCTTTTGATTTCTCATGGCCGCTTACCTGCAGTTCAGGCATTGGCACAATACGCCATTGAACATAAATGGAAAGTCAGTGGTGTGACTGGGCCGGAAACGGTGGTGAACCACTTTTTAAAATGTACGCAAAAATGTATTCCTCTGTCTGGCGGAAACGCAGTGCGTACTTTTAAATTATTCAAGACTCAAACGGTTAAAAAGAACGAAAAGTTTGGTGATTACAAACTTGGTCCTGTAAGTAATTTAGATTGGGCGAAAGTAAGGGTGTGGGCACAGAAGTTTGCCTTGGAGGCGGATCCTCCGATGGATCTTTCGGCGATTACTCAGATGGCAAGAAAGCTCAATAAAGAAAAAAACCTGTTCACTTTAAATGATCCACAAAACTATCCTTGTGCAATGGCTGGATTTGGTCGTTCTACAGAGCGCTTCAGAGTAATCAATCTGGTTTATGTACCCAAAGATTTGCGGGGCTACGGGATAGGCCGAGAATTAATAAGCCGTATGACCTTCCATGCACGCACTATGGGTTACGAAGAATGCATACTTTTTAGTGAATGGGAGGGTAAATATAATATGTATGAATCTATGGGCTGTAAGCAACTCGGGAACTTTGCGGAATACGATCTAAGCTGAGTCTTCTTTTTGGACATTCAGCATTCGGCTGCCGTCCTGTAAATGTGCACGAACAGATTTTCCAGCGGTTAATTTATTAACCGACCGAATCAAATTTCCTTCGTTGTCAGATAAATAGGAAAAACCACGCTCCAGGGCAGCAGGGAGACTATTTGCCTTTAATCTTTGCTCAAGAGATTCAATCTGATGGCTCTTTTTCTCAACATTGATTCGAATGCTTTGCTGAATACGATGCTCCAAATCATCAAGTTGTTGATGATAGCGATCAACACGCGACTGTGGGTTGAGTTTTTCCAATGCAGCTTCAATGAGGGCTAATCTATCGCATTTTCGGGCGAGATAATCGAGCGGGATGCGAAGGAAGGATTGCTCAAGCAGTTTTAAGCGGTTGATTTGCTCAAGGTAGCGGGAAGTAATCAATTCAGCCGCAGCAGAAGGGGTTTCAGCACGAAAGTCGGCAGCAAAGTCAGTCAGTACAAAATCAGTTTGATGACCGATTGCGGAGATTATCGGGATCGGGCAATTTGCAACAGCTCGCACAAGCTGCTCATCATTAAAAGACCATAAATCCTCTAAGGAGCCACCTCCCCTGGCCAGAACGATCAATTCAATACCGGGAATTTCAGATGCTTGCTTAATCCCTTTAAGTAATTGAGTGGGAGCTTCTTTTCCTTGAACAAGGGAGGGAATAATCCAGATGTGGCCAGTCCAACCACGTCTTTTAAGAATACTTAAAAAATCTTGCAGGGCAGCTCCATCAGGAGATGTAACAATACCAATCGTCCTGGCAAAGTTTGGCAGGCTTTTTTTTCGATGCTCTTCAAATAATCCTTCCTGCAGTAATTTTTCTTTAAGTCGATCAAACTGCAAACGGAGGTTGCCCAGTCCATCTTGTAAAACATGCCGAACTCGTAACTGATATTCCCCTCTTGGTTCGTAAACAGATATTTCTCCATAAGCAATGCAGTCATCGCCCTCCTTGGGAAGATAAGCAGATCCAACCGCATCACCTCGAAAAAAAACGGCCTTTAACTGGCAGTTTTCATCTTTGAGCAGGAAATAACGGTGTCCGCTCGCCTGAACCCTTAGGTTAGAAATCTCTCCCCTTACCCAAAGAACAGGAAATTGATTCTGCAATGATTTGTGAATGGCCTGAGTTATTTCAGTTACCGACCAAATCTCCGAGCGGTCCTCTTCTTGCTCAAATAATTCAGTCTGCACCTTATTTCCTTCTTTTTAGAGCAAATCGGCCTAATAAAATCATAACTGCAATGATTGATGCACCAGTCCAGAGATATTTCCATTCCCCGCCAAATATACCGGCAAATGCAAGTACATAGCCGCAAGCAGTAAAAGCAAGGATAGGTAAGGATATGGTAAGATATAAGGAAAATTTCATTCCGATAAGGCCCAGTCCATAGTTTGTGAAAATAAATGGCACCCCAGGCGTTAATCGAAGGATCAACGCCCACTCAAGCATGTTCTGCGGAGGGTCTTTAGGGAGGCGAAAACGGGATTTAGCAAGCAATTTTTCGAGTAAACCCCGAGCAGGACCCCGCGCAAGCCAGTAAGTCCAGCAAAGGTTGGCAAACAAGGCAATAGAGCAGTAAAGGCAACTGATCCATGGGCCATTTTCACCGCCCCATAATCCAGCCAGTCCAAGCAGAGGGGCGACCGGAAGAACCAGTCCGGGCAAGATGGCAATGGCGAGAAAAAGCAGGGGGCCATGTTCGACCAAAATGGACTTGGTGGATTGCCAAGCCTCAACTAACCAGAGGCGTGCCGCCTCTCCGCCGATCGCAAGTAAGAGATAATAGCCTGCAATAAGAAGCCCAAATACAGCCAATACGGCAACAAAGAGCCAAAGAATTTTGCGGCCCATTAATCCAGGTCAGACTGAGGAACAGACAGATTTTTATCCATCGACTCTTCTGTAGAAATTGAAACGGCCGAAGAGGTATCTTTTGCCTGTGAATCAGAATTCTGGGTAAGAGATAGGGAAGGAAGAAAGGGCAACGCCAAAAAAACAATGATGGCAATAATACAAAGAAA
>JAYQBI010000144.1:0-3241 GCA_038137235.1 Opitutales bacterium
TAAGTTTGAAAAGAATGATTTTGTCCTGCGTGGAATTGAATGTTTTGTTCCATGAAGACCAAGTTAATCGGTCTTCAAAATCAGGAAAAGATATGCATTTTTTTTAAAAAAAATAATATCTTTTCATAGTGTAATTTTTTTACTGAAACTCGTTTTCCCACATAGTCTTGGCCAGTTCTCCATAAAAGCTCCGTCCTTTATCCCCGTAAACAAAGGTGTAAAGAAAAGGAAAACAAAATTTAAGCTCTTTCTTATATTGAGAAAAATTCCTAAAAATAAAGCCATCCGAAAAAACTCGCTCATCTTCATTTTTTGAACGATCGCTAGACTCAAGAGCGAGTAATTCCTCAAGGGTATACTTACAGCACTCAAATAATCTGAAGTGTCCGAGTACTTTCAACTTTTTTCTACATTTACCTCGATAATTTTGGTCTTTAGCAAAGATTGCACCCGCTACGGTATACTCCTCAATTAAGTTTTCTCTTTCCTTGCAAAGTCTTTCCCAAGAATCGGAAATTGATTTCTTGAAATCTTCTTTACTCCAATCAACGCCCATATGAATCACGATAGGGACGCTTGTACTTTCAATGGCATTGGTTAATGGTTTATTTAATTCTTTTTTTAGATCGTGAGATCTTAATAATTTATAATTATTCCCACTCCCATCGTCTTGATCATGCTGTAACTTGTGTACCCACCCTTGTTCTCCAGTAGGAGTCTTCAAGTTATTAGTGAACAAGTCTCGGTGCTGGATGTCATCATCTAACTTAGATTTGATCTTTTTTCTCTTACTAAGCGGAATGGATAGATAAGGGTCCCTAAGGTTAGTTGGAAGTTCTTTATGAATTATATAAAGAGCTGTTCTTTCACTTTCATATCGAAGGCACTTTTCCAGATCTTTTTTAACTTCATTTCTTTTACCGACCTTTAAGTCTGCTTCTATTTGCTCGGAAAAAGATATATTGAATTTAACAAATTCTTTAGTTAGTTCCGACTTTGGATTGGGATGGTTCATAAAAGGGTATTTCTATGCTTTTCTAAAACTTAGACTTACGCAATCCATTGAATAGTAAACTCACAACAAGAATTGAGTTGTTTGCAGGGTGCAGAGATTAAAAGGACCATCAATCGATTTTATTAATTTCGAAGAGAAAGAAAATAAAGCCTTCAAACGAGGTTTTTAAAAAAATTTAAGAAATTTCAGGAAAAGTAAAAAACCTGCGCTATATTGATCGTCTTTCTCATTTGTAAACCATCAACCAAGGCGAACAGAATCTATGTTAATTGAATCTTCCTCTCTTACTCCATTCAGACAAAAAGCATCCCCAAGTGATATTCTTTCCGGCGGGCCTGGTAGACCAGCAACCAGCCTTGAAAGTTTACCTCTCCAAAACTCTTTTCATGGGAAAAGACCAATGGACCGGGGTCACCGCGGATCAGTCTCACAAGTAAGAGATTTCGAAGACTCAAACCCCATGGACTGTGACCATAGTAAAAGTTTTTACATCTCAAGCACTCGTAAGGGCAGTTTCTTAAACCGCTAAGCACACGGACACTATTCGTCCACCTAATCTGCTATTAGTAGTACTATGCAAAAATCCCTCTACGAACTTACACAGCTCTCTCCCCGCGAGGCATCCGATAAATACCCTGGCCCAGATCTCCCCATCCGTGGCGGATGGGGTTACACAAAAGAAGATGCCTGCATAATCGATAAGAACGACCCCATTGTGGACCCCGACAGTCCGATTCCCTTTTATGGAGTTGGGTATGAAAAAATCTTTGTGGAAAGAAGAATCTATCTGGAGCTTATTACTCTGCGCCCAAAAGATGAAAGATTCTCCGGCATCGAATGGAAAATGCTTAAGCAATCCTTGGTTCATCACCAAGGTAAGCCGCATGATCATCTCGTTTATGATGTCACTGGATTTAAGGATAGTGATTGGAACTCACTCAAAGAAGAATGGGAAGGGCCAGATGGTTTCATTAACCCTACCTTCGATAAAGAGAAGCACCTAAAGAAAAGAGACTCCCTGAAACAATCCTGCCAGATGGAGTTCTGGTTTGAAATATCCAGCTTCTATGGACTGGGGCTTGAAGGTTTGAAATTCGGCTAAGAGTGTCGGGGCATCCAGACAACATACTTTTATTCCCTGGCGTAATGCTTGGGTACGATGAGGACCCAGAGGGATTATCCTTAGAAGTTCACTACGAAACAAGACTTCCATTCAGTGGGAAGAAAGTGATGGCTTACACTTGCCGCCATGGACTCACCCACTTCACCTACACCTCCTACAAAAATGGAAAAAGAAATGGGCTAAACATAAGCTTCCTTGGTAATGGGATCATAACCCAGAAGAACTACTTCAAAGACAATCTATATCAGGGACTAAATGAACACTTTTACCAAAGTGGGCTTAAGTCTAAACGGGCTACCTACGAACCATGGACGAAGAGAAAATCTAAATTAGTTTCGCTCGAAGTATGGCAACCTTCGGGAAAAAAGTGCCCCTATTCATACATAGATCAGCGGGGAGATGGCGTGCAATACTCCTACGATGAAGACGGAACCATCATCTCTATCTCATTTTATGAAAAGTTTGATTGCCGGGCTGAAGTCTTCCCAGATGACGAGGGCCAAAAACTGGAATCCGCATGGCTATACACCGGTAAAAGATTCAATCACAAAGAAATAAGACTACTTTAATAAAAACTATATGCTCACCCTCAAGGAACTAAGCGACACCTACAACGAAAACCACCCAACCCACGCCCACCTGCTTAACCATGCAAATGTCACCGACAAGGAACTAAATGTAACCAAGAGAAAAATCCTTCAGCCATACCTCGAAGAGCAGAAGCTCAATGGCAGGATCATTATCTACAAGGAGAAATTCGTGGGGTTTGTTTTAATTAACAATGTGGAAATGAGTGAAAAAGGTTTCAAAGCTGACATCCAGGCACTCGACCCACTCTTTCAACCTTACGAACATCATCAAGACATAGAAGGGAGAAAATGGAAGATTGGTGGTCCCTGGAACATGCTAATGTGTAACGATACAAGCATTGGTTGCTTTTATGTTGGCTGGAACATTTGGCCGGAAGCCAGCTACACAAAACACATCGAAGAAATTTATCTCAATAAGGGCAAGCAGGCAGCCTATGTAGAGGTAGTAAATTCCCTGAGGACATAGGGGGGCTTGACAGCTCCGTATAATGGAACGCCTTTTCATCCAAACTC
>JAYQBI010000145.1:0-3186 GCA_038137235.1 Opitutales bacterium
TGCCCGTGCCCAAAGAAAATGCCGATTTGGCCATGGATGCCGCACAATGTATCGGTTGCGGTGCCTGTGTTGCATCCTGCAAAAATGCCTCCGCAATGCTCTTTACTTCAGCAAAGGCTGGTCATTTAAACCTGCTTCCCCAAGGACAGGCGGAGAAGGACAGTCGTGTGCTTAATATGGTGGCAGCAATGGATGAGGCTGGTTTTGGAAACTGCCGTAATTACGGTGAATGTTCAGCCGCATGCCCCAAAGATATTTCGTTGGATTATATCGCCAAGCTCAACCGCGATTATGCCAAGGCTAAGGTGAAAAAAATATTTTCCTAAGTCCCTTTTGACATTCAAGCACCGGCAAATAGGGATTGCCGGAATATGCCGACTTTGGGATGATGCAGTCGTTATGAATGATAACGGCAAACAAGTAACTTGGGGTGGGCGGTTCAAAGATGGCCCTGCTGGTCTCATGCTTGCTTTTGGCGAATCCGTATCCTTTGATCAACGGCTCGCACCCTATGATTTGCAGGGTAGCCTCGGTCATGCATCCATGCTCAAGTCAGTTGGAATTTTAACCGCTGAAGAATTCAGTCAAATCGAGCAGGGGCTTAAAGAACTTGCTGAGGAAATCAAGTCAGGCACCTTTGAATGGAAGATTGAGCTCGAAGATGTGCACATGAACTTGGAGCGTGCACTGCTTGCAAAGACCCCAGCAGCTGACAAGTTGCATACTGGCAGGAGTCGAAATGATCAGGTCGCGACCGATGTTCGCTTGTTCTTCAAGGATGCATGTTCACAGCTTCGTGAGGGGATTGAGCTGTCCATGAAAGCACTTTTGTCAGTGGCCAAAAAATATGCCACTACTCCCATTCCTGGATATACCCATCTGCAAAGGGCACAGCCTGTGACTGTTGGCCATCATCTATTGGCATATGTGGAAATGCTTGGCAGGGACCACGAAAGATTTTCCAATGTGGCCAACCATGCAAATGTTTGTCCCCTTGGCTCAGGTGCGATTGCTGGCTCAACCCTTCCGCTTGACCGTGCACATGTTGCAAAGGCACTTGGTTTTGTGGATGAGTCAGGTGAGCCAAGACTTACGCCCAATGGGATGGATGCAGTTTCTGACCGGGATATATTTGTCGAATTCGCTTCTGCTTGCACTCTTTGTTCTCTCCATCTTTCCCGTTTGTCGGAGGACCTGATCCTTTGGAACTCCTCTGAGTTTGGTTACTTAAGCCTGCCGGATACCTTTACCACGGGGTCCTCGCTAATGCCCCAGAAAAAAAATCCAGATTGCTTTGAGCTGATTAGGGGAAAGACTGGTCGGGTAGTTGGCAACCTGACCAATCTTTTAGTCACCATCAAGGGACTTCCCCTTACCTACAATCGGGATCTTCAGGAAGATAAGCCACCTGTTTTTGATAGTTTTGATCAGTTAAGTATTTGCCTCGCAGTGACCGCAGGTGCGCTTGATGGTGCTTCGATTAATGAGGAAAGATGCCGGGAAGCTGCATCTGATCCCTTATTACTTGCCACTGATTTGGCTGACTACCTGGTTGAGCAAGGTGTGGCTTTCAGGCAGGCACATCATGTGGTTGGTTCTTTGGTTTCTCTTGCAGAGGATCAAAAGATTGCCCTTCCTGATTTATCTGATGAGGAAGCACAGCTTATCTGCCCGCAACTCGGAATTGATTGGCGCAATGTTTTTAATTTAGACCGAGCCTTCGCAAAACGTGAAAAACCTGGTATGCCTGGTCCAAATGAGATAGCTGGGAGAATTCAGTTCTGGGAAGGAATTCTCAAGTCTTGAAAACTTTAGGCCCCCGGCTCCCGGGTGTCTTTTTTCTCGGGCTATTCATACTTAAAATTGCGGCTTTGGGCAGAACCTGGACGACGGTTGAGGGAGGCCGAACGGAGGGGGATCTGCTGTCCGTCGAAGGCTCAAACATAACCCTATTGATTGATGGCAGGGAATACATATTCCCAATTACCCGTTTCTCTGCTACAGACCGCATGTTCTTAAATGATTGGAAAAAAGAAAAGAGGTGCGGTGTATGCCGGATAAAACTGGAGGGTAATCAAATGCAGGCGGGTAAGGATTTTTATCATCCAGAATGTTTTTCCTGCTTAGTCTGCAATCGTTCATTTCTTGACCGACAATCTATCCGCAGGGACGAATGGGGAGGGATGGTTCATTCGGAGCATTTTCGAATGGCAAATTCCTGTGGTTCCTGTGGCCGTTTGTTCGCTGGGAAAAGTGTAAAAGCTGAACAACTCTATTCAGACGGTCGTTTAAGTTGCCTGGTTTGCTTGCGGGATGCGGTAAATGACCTTGGTAGCCTGAATGCTGTATCCAAACGGGTGCGGAAGGGGATGTCTGAGCTTGGGCTTCCTACACCGGTTGGTCCTCTAACCCTAAGGTTGGTAAACCAGGATAAATTAAACAAGGAGGTTAAAAGGGTGCACGGCAGGGGAAGTTTGCGCGGATTAACTCAAACTACTTTTCGTACGGTTACAGGTGGCCCGAATCCTGGCACAACCTTTTCCCATCAAGTCTGGATTCTTTCCGGACTACCAGTGGTGGAATGTGTTTCTGTGCTAGCCCACGAGTTTGGGCATATTTGGCTCAATGAGAATTACATTGAAATGTCTCCTCCAGCTATCGAGGGATTTTGCAATTTATTATCGATGCATGCTTTAAAAAAAGAAACCAGTAAACTTGCTGAGATTTTGCGAAAAAATTTACAAATGAGTGATGACCGGATTTACGGCCAGGGATTCCGTGAAATGAATAAAAAATTACAACATCTCGGCTGGCCTGGCTTAGTTCAGGATCTTTCGACCAGACGGGTGCCGTTAAATAAGCGAGGTAGATGAAGCACCCTGATTCATTCAGGATCAACACCAAGAGCCACTAATAGAGAATCTCGCACCCCGGTTGCTGGCATTGGGTTGTCTGCTTCGGAAATCGATTGACCAAGAATGACGGGCCAGTCGAGAGTGTCTTTGGGCCGAATGCCATGAGTGCCTTTTACCAGAGTTGCATCAAGTGGGATCAGGTCCATAAAAATCCGAAATCCTAGTTTCTTTTTGATCAGTTTTCCTGCAGCTTTAAGGAAGGGAAACGAAATGGATGGGTCCACAAATAATTCGGCTGGATCGTATCCATATTTTCGGTGCACATCCACAC
>JAYQBI010000146.1:0-3172 GCA_038137235.1 Opitutales bacterium
CTTTGTTAAGCAAGTCTTTGAGGATTTTTGCCCGCTCGGCTTGTTGCCTTTCGAGTGTTACCTCCTCAATGGTTCTTTGCTTTTCGTAATTAGCCATTTTTTTCCTTAAATCACGAAGGGCTTGCTCTTGTAATTGACGAACCCGCTCACGGGTAATGCCGATTTGGTCACCCACTTCTTCAAGAGTGAGGGGGTCTCTGCCATCCAGTCCAAAACGTAGACGAATAATATCTGCTTCCCTTGGCTCAAGCATGGCAAGAACTTGGTTAACATCACCAACCAGGCTCTTAGATTGCAGAGATTCGAGGGGATTCACTGATTTTTCATCAGGAACAATTTCACCCAAAGTAGAACCATCCTCATCATTGATAGGTGAGTCAAGAGAGGCAGGTCGGGTGCTAACATTTCTTAAGTGTGATACTTTCCCGGAGGGCAGGCTGACTGCTTCAGCTAATTCTTCGTCGGTTGGTTCGCGACCAAGTTTCTCGGTTAATTCAGCGGTGGTTCTTCGAATTTGAGTAACACGGTCCACCATGTGAACGGGCAATCTTATGGTTTTACTCTGATTGGCAAGTGCTCGTTTAATCGACTGTTTAATCCACCAAGATGCATAGGTGCTTAATTTTCCTCCTTTCGCTGGATCGAAGCGCTCTACTGCTTTCATTAAGCCCATATTTCCTTCGTTGATTAAATCAAGAACCGATAGACCAAGATTCGAATATTCCTGAGCAATCTTTACCACCAACCTCAAATTTGCGGTAATCATGGTATCACGAGCCTTTTCGTCACCATGTTCAATTTTTTTGGCCAATTCAATTTCATCCTCCACGCTAAGCAGGGGGATGCTCGATATTTGCCGCATGTAAATATCAAGTGAGCTTTGTTCAGGAGCTTGTTGCATCAGTTCAATTACTTGGACTATTCGAGTTGGAAAAACGTTCAGCCAAAGCAATCGCTTTGAGCATACCCTTGGCTTTATTTATGGTTTCCTGATATTCATTTTCAGGAACTGAGTCTGCCACGATACCGGCTCCAGCTTGCAAGTGGATATTACCACCCGTCAACATTGCAGTTCTTATTGCTATGCATGAATCATGATTTCCCTCGAACCCAAAATAACCTAATGCACCTGCGTAGACATTTCTTTGGAGATTTTCAAGATCAGCAATGATCTGCATCGCCCGAACCTTAGGAGCCCCACTGACCGTTCCAGCAGGAAATGTAGCCCGCATTAAATCGTAGGCATTTTTATTGTCCTCTAATTTTCCAACAACCTGAGAGACGATGTGCATTACATGAGAATACCGCTCAATGGTCATATATTCTGCTGCACTTACACTTCCAATCTTACAAACCCTGCCAATGTCATTTCTGGCTAGATCAACTAGCATTAGATGCTCTGCTCGTTCTTTTTCATCTGCAAGCAAATCCTTTTCAAGGGCATCATCTTCCTCTTTGGATGCCCCGCGCTTTCGTGTTCCGGCAATCGGTCGAATTAACACATCTTCGCCGAGTAAGCGGACATGTACTTCTGGAGATGCCCCAACTATGGAGAAATTTTCGTTTTCCAATAAGAACATGTAGGGAGATGGATTAATCGCACGAATCGCACGGTACAAATCTGTGGAACTGCCAGAAAATGGGATTTTAAATCTTTGGGATAGTACCGTTTGAATGACATCTCCAGCTCGTACATATTCCTTCACTTTTTCGACCAGACCTTCAAATTCTTCTTTGGAGAAATTCCCTTCAGGCTGAAAAACTTTACCCACTTCGGATAAAGGAACAGGGGGTAAGGAAGATGGCTTGGAAAGTGTTTTGTGCGTTTGCAAAATTCGGGCACAGGCATCTGCGTAGGCCTGTGCCGGATTTTCTCCTGGAGCTACATTTGCAGTGAGCGTAAGGGTTTGTCTGGCATGATCGAAAATCAGAACTATGTCTGTGATCATGAAATAGATAAGTGGAATTCCAAGTTCGTCTTTTTCGGGCAATGGAACGGTTGCCTCTACTCGATTTGCATACTCATAGGATAAAAAGCCAACTGCTCCTCCCGAAAATCTGCCATCTTTTAATTGGCTTCTGTAGCGGAGACCGGACATTTCCTTTTCAATAAGGGAAAGTGGATCCGGAGGGGTTTTAAGAGTTACCGTTTCTTTTCCTTGTTCAACGATTGTTGAATCTTCTTGCCCGCAAGAAATAATTTTTCTTGGACTAAATCCCACAAATGAAAACCGGCTGACTTGCTCACCACCCACTACTGACTCAAAAAGAAATGCAGGTTTTTGATCTGCTAATTTTGCGTAGGCAGAGAGGGGAGTTTCTGTATCGCAACTAAATTCCGCCTGGACAGCAATTAAATCAAAGTCATCAGAATCTCGTGTAAATTCTGAGAGGGAAGGTTCAAAATTGGGTTTGCTAGGGCTTGGATCCATTTAATTTAAGAAGCAACAATCATGTGCCAATTCATTGAGGAAATGGCAAAAAAGACAATTCATTGTTTTTTGTGTTTGCCGTTGGTGACGATTCAATTTCCACATATAGACTCGTAATCATTCCTCTCGTAAATGCGAGCCCGAATCAATCTCAGCCCTATTATGAAAAATTCAAAACCTAGTACCAAGTCCTTCAATGTACATTGCGTGATTATGGGAGGGGGTAGGGGGACTCGGCTTTATCCTCTAACCAAGCTGCGCTGTAAGCCAGCTGTTCCGCTGGGAGGAAAATATCGATTGGTTGATATTCCCATAAGTAATTGCATCAATTCTGGATACAACCGGATCTACCTGCTCAGCCAGTTCAATACCGAGTCTTTGCACCGTCATGTATCTGACGCTTATCGATTTGACCGATTTGGTCGGGGATATGTGGAAATTCTTTCCGCCGAGCAAACCGAGCACGGGGATGATTGGTATCAGGGAACTGCAGATGCGGTTCGAAGAAATATGATTCATTTTCATGCCAGCCCAGAAGATATTTTTGTTATTCTTTCTGGGGACCAACTTTACCGTATGGATTTTTCAAAAATGGTGGAAGAACATTTGGAGCGTGGTGCTGATGTTACGGTGGCGGCCAAGCCAGTCCCTGTAAGCGAGGCATCCGGTCTCGGACTACTTCGGATTGGAGCCGATGCAAAAATAGTGGACTTTGTAGAGAAACCTACTGACCCTGAAGT
>JAYQBI010000147.1:0-3156 GCA_038137235.1 Opitutales bacterium
AGATGAACTGAGAGGTAATTATGAATTTTGACGCAGAAAGGGCACTTCTCTCCTGCCTAAGAGAAGAGGACGATGATTCATACAAAGGATTCGCCTATGCTTTAGAACAGGGAATTACAAATTCTCATTTTACTGATGAAGGTTGTAAGACCTGGTGGAATGCAATTGTTGAAGTAGAAAAAGAGGGAAAGATGGGAATGATTGAAGTTCTTCAAAAAGTTCCCAAAGACTTCTTCTCTCAATACCCAAATTTCAATCAAGAGGTACTAAATGCTCATGAGGTACCAACTTTCAATAAAGCAAAAGTTGCTACCGATGAATTAGTAAAATCAAGAAACTTTAAAGTACTTCATGAAATTGGGGAAAACTTAACCTTCAGTGTTCAAGATGCTAATCGGTCAACAGATCCAATCGACTTAGCAGTTTCAGCTGAAAAAGAACTTCAAGGTTTAATAAAACCAAAGAGCAGTACCTTAAAAGGATCGGATGATTTAACATCGGTTACCATTGCTGAAATAAGAAAAACTTTAAGCAAAGGACCCGCTAGAATTGAACCTAACCTTCCTTGGTTAAAGCAAGGTCTTGATGGTGGATTTAAGGATGGTCACCTTGTTGTTGTTGCTGCGAGACCCTCTGTGGGAAAGACTACACTTGTACTAAATTTTGTTCACAATGCTGCATTGCAGGGGAAAAAGACATTATTCTTTTCCTTGGAAATGAAAGCAGAGGCTTTGTGGGAAAAATTAGGATTAATCAGATCAAAGGAGGATGATTATGGGCTGCCTTACAAAACTTCAGATGCCACCCTTAATGGGCGTAATGCAGAAAAATTGATAACTTATGTAGAGGCATGTAGAGAGCTTCCGATTTTTATCGATGATTTTGCTGCTCCAAGTATGTCTAACATCAGAAGTACTGCTAGAATCCTACATCGAAAAGAAAGGTTGGATTGCGTAGTCATTGATTATCTTGGTCTCGTTAGACCGGAAGATTCTAAGATGCCAAGAGAGCAACAAGTTGCTGAGATAAGTAGAATGTCAAAGCAGTTGGCTAAGGAATTAAACATACCGGTTTTTCTAATATGCCAGCTAAACAGAGATTCCGTGAAGAAAGGCTCAGAGCCACAACTTCATGATCTTAGGGAGTCCGGCCAAATCGAACAAGATGCAGATGTTGTTTTGCTTCTTCATCGAGACCTGTTGGGCGATAAAGAAAATGTCTCAATTATCGTGGCTAAAAACCGTTTTGGTGGAGTCGGCCATTCAAAAAACAGAATTAAGTTTCTAACAAAATCTCAGAGGTTTTGTGAGGATGCTTATAAAATTTAAAAGGAGGAATTAAACATGGCTAATAAATGTGAATGTAGTCTTAAATTAGATGGAAAAAACATTTCTGAAAGTGATTTTGAAAATGTAATATTGGCAATTAATCAAGAAAGGCTATGCGAGCAGGTAATACCTTTCAGTCACTCTCTAGAGCCCTTCGGTGCTCCTTCTTGTGATTGGGCATCGGAAAACTGGGGAAGTAAATGGGGGCTGTATAACTCCAAAGTTAGTAGAGTTGATGGAACTGTCATTAAAGCTTTTGGAATATCTGCCTGGAATCCACCTTGGGCAGTATTTAGGAAACTTGCAGGAGATGGGTGGGGGTTAAATGTGAAATTTGTTGATGAGAGTTGGAATTTTGTAGGACAAATAACTCATAAGACTTCAAATTCATTGGCAGTATATGAAGAGTGGCAAACATCTCGACCATGGTTCTTGAAACAGCAGTTAAAACTTAGCGGAGTTGGTTCAAAATTAATTAATAGAAAGCAACTTTGGAAATTTGGTTGTATTGAGCAGTGGATGTCTGCCCAAGAATTCAAGCCAAGCAGAGAGGAAAGAAACAGACCTCTTGAAGAAGGCATTAAGGTCTATCGAGTGCAACGGAGTGTACTTGAAAAGAAAAAAAAAGTGAAAACGAAACTGCAAAAATTAGATCAAACCGGAGGTTAAATCATGGGAATACATGTTACAATAAACACCGTTGTTAAATGCAAAGATCAAAAGTCAGCAAAGATCATCCTAATGGAAGCGATGAAGGGCCAATTGCTAAATTATCTGAGACCAATTCCAAAAACTGTGAAGACACATGAAGCGGCAGCCGAATGGAGGGAAAAGAACTGGGGTGATTCTTTTGGTTTAACCTTTCAATATGGATGGATACTCAACAAATCATTGATTATGAACCTACAGGGAGGTTCACCTAGATTTGTCTATCGTTTGCTACGAGATTGCGATCTAGTAGAGTCAGTCTCTCTCAATTACTTAGGAAATGAGGATCATTATCTTGTTCCAAATTTTTGTGGGGCATGGATAGACGATGAGCATGAAGCGTTTGAGTATGAGCATATTTAACTAACCCAAATCCCACAGAGACATTGGTGTCTCTGTGGGATTTAGTAAATATTCTCGGCAAACTCATCTAAGATTACCTTTTTTTAACGGTGCCTACCTTTACTTCGAAGCCGCACTTGTTTTTGGTGCAAAGATCTTTTCGGTCTAGACGGGAAAGGGTTAACTTTTTTTCAGATATATTCCTTCGGATTCAAGTATTCTGATTCTTTCTTTTTTGAGGTTCCCGTTGTTGAAACTTTTTTTTTGGGTATGGAAAAAATTACCCACTTCAATTTCATTCCATTTTTCGCCTTGTTGGGGCAATTTATTGTTGGACTTGAGAAAGTCTCCTAGGGCTTTGGATTTTTCAGAAAAATTTCTTTTTCTTTTTATTGTTATGTCTTCAAATTCCACGCCCAATTCTAACAACTTTTCCATTCGGTGTTTAGGTAATTTGCCTCTATGGAATGCTTGCCTAGAAGTCTTTAGAAACAAGCCCACATTTATGTTTTCCCAGCATTCTCTGGTGTAAGGTAATCTTGCATTCTCTTTGATAAATGACCTCAACGCATAGTAGGAATCCAGAAAGTTTTGCTCAAGTTTATCCCAAGGAAATGAAATTGAATTTAGGAGATCAATCTGGTTTTGAGAAATATGTTTATTTTTTAATCTATAACGCTGTGATCCACACCAAGTGTATAAATCATGTCCAGGAGGTGGAAACCTTACGCCTACGTTTATGCCTTCATAGAGGCCGGCGGTGGAATTTTAATGATCG
>JAYQBI010000148.1:0-3132 GCA_038137235.1 Opitutales bacterium
TTTTTCTGCTGCTGTACGAGGTCTTCTTTCATCCGTGCTCGATCGGTCTGCTCATGAGAAGGGTTAAGCGATAGAATACCTCAGTGGATCACTGGGTACAAGGCGCAAAGCACCATTCGAAAAGTCAGCCCTCCTGGAGTAAACGGGCGGGTTTTTGGCGTAATGCCTTACGGGCACCAAAATCCGCGGTGATCACAGACAGGACGATCACGCAAATCACCACCATTACCGGCAGGTCCCAGCGAAAACTCCATACCCGGTCAAATACCTGCACGGATAGCAGATAACTGGTCGCCAAGCTAAGGAGGGTACCGATGATCGCCGCACCTCCCCCGAGGATTCCAAATTCTATCCATACCTGGTGCCGTAATTGCCGGCCGGTACAGCCCAGTACTTTTTGCAGGTTCATTTCCCAGCTCTGGCTGCGTGCTTTTTCACGCACCACACAGAATAAAATGACCAGTCCGGCAAGGACGGACAGGGTGGCCATTAATTGCAGGGCCCAAGTCATTTGTCCGACCACCTCCAGGATCTTTTTTCCCGTCCTTTCCACATCGAGGATGGATATGGTGGGATATTCACGGACCAGTACATTTTGCACCCGTTGCTTCTTGGCCTCGCTTAAATGATGGAGCGTGCCAAGAAAGGTTTTTGGTGCCTGGTCGAGTACTCCGGGTTGCATCTGCACAAAAAAATTGGGCTGAAAACTTGTCCATTTTACTCTGCGTAAATTCACCACCACCGCATCAATGGGAATACCTGCCACCTCAATGCCCATAGTATCTCCAATGCTTAGTCCGAGTGCTTCGGCGTATTTGTGCTCCACCGAGATTTCTGCGGGTTTTCCCGATTGTGCATCATAGCGTCCCGAAAAGGGTCGGCCTTCCAGTAACTGTTCGCTCTCCAGTAAATGGTCCCGGTAACTAAGGTTGAAACTGCGGTTCCGGAAGGCATTACGTCGTTGTTCATCCGGATTGTTCAATTCATCCTCACCACGGTAGGATCGTTCATAGGCCATCCCTTTTATGGTTTTAATCCTTCCCCGCACCCACGGTGTAATGTTGCCCAGTTTGGCTCCCTGCTTTTCCAGCAGTTCCTGCACCCCTTCCAGCTGTTCCTCCTGTAAATCAAAAAGAAAGAGGCTGGGCAGGTTGCCCTTTGGATCATTCAGTCCGATTTCCTTGCCCAGTCCATGATGGGTTTGTGGAATCAGGGTGAGCAGGAGCACGCCCAGCCCGATGGCCAAAAATCCGGTAAGGGCACCTGCACGGTTGCGGGCGAGGGAACGGGCTGCCAGGCGGATGGGCAGTCTTGCCTTACCCAGTAATTTCTCCCCTATTCCAAACCCGAACCTTGCCAGCAAATAGAGCAGGATGAGGGAGCCGAGAAAGCACCCGAAGAAAACATTGGCGAGTTTGTCCGAGTGTGCCTGAGTCAGGCATAGTCCCCAGAATGCGGCCAGTCCGGGCAGGGCATGGAGCAGGCTCATTCTCGATGGTTTTGACCCTGGCCGTGCCGCCTCCTGAAAAAGTTCGGTCGGTTTTAAACGGCGTACTTTACTAAGGGATGGAAGGGCGAGTAACCAGCCCGAGCCCACTGCCACTCCAAAGGTTAGGAGGATGCTGCGCAGGCTGACGAACACTTCCACCTGGGTAGCTCCAATGCCCGATATTATGCTGCTTAGAGCGGGCAGGAAAATGGAACAGGCAAGAGTGGCGGGTACTGCCGCAAAAATTCCAAGCAGGACCAGCTGGACAATAAAAATTCGCAGGGCGGTACTTCGGGTGGCTCCCAGGCTTACGAGAGTGGCAAGTTCCTGCATCCGGTGGGTCAGAAAGCCATGGAATAAAAAGCCGCTTCCCAGGCAGGCGAGGAAGAGAGCGACCAAAGAAACAAGGGAGAGAAAATCGGAGAGGTAGCGGAGTAACCGCCCCGCCCGGTGCCCCGCCTGGCGGTGGGTGTAGGTGCGAATTTCCGGTGAATCCACCGCCTTTTCCAGCCCCTTGCCAAAAAGTTCAGTGTCCGCACCGTCCGGTAACCGGAACATGTGAGTGTAATATGCAAGGCTGCCTTCTCCCAGTAATTTGGTATCGTCGAGGTAGTCCCGGCTGATAAACACTTTTGGGGCCAGGTCAGTAGGTTGAAAAGTCAGCCCGGTTTCCTCCCGTATCAGGTCAGATATTCGGAATTTTGTTTCCCCAAGGGTAAGTTCTTCCCCGAGATCAATCCCCAACTGGGCACGTGCTTCCGGGTAGATCCATGCATATTTTCGCTCATGCAGCAGGTCGATCTCATCCCCACGCAATTCACCACCGAGTTTGAGCCTGAAAGATCCGTGGAAGGGAAACCCACGGTCAATCGCCACCACTTTTACCAGTCTGCTCCGGCCGGTCGGTCCGGCAGCCATTGAGAAAAAATCAACCGCTGCTGCCTCGCGGGTTTCAGTGGGCAGGGTACTTCTTGCCCGGTCCAGTTCCTCATAGGTAATACTCCGCCTTGCCCGCATTGCCAGATCCGCACCGAGTAATTCCTTGGACTCGTTTGCCATCTTCGACTCGATCGATTCCCGGAATGCATCCACCAGTACAAATCCCACCAATCCGAGGGCGAGATTAAGGGAGTAGAAAAAACAGAAGGAACGGCTGTTTTTAATTTCCCGCCATGCCTGCCGCAGGACGAACTTCATTCGTTTAATTTTTTCAGGGCTCCATCCTTGAGGAGCAATGCCCGGTCGCAACGGTTTGCCAGTTCGCGGTTGTGGGTGACCAGGATCAGGGTGATCTTGTGCTCGTTGCACAGATTGAACAATAAGTCCATGACCTCCTCCCCGGTTTTTTGGTCAAGGTTACCGGATGGTTCATCCGCAAGCACAATGGAGGGGCGGGTCACCAGGGCACGGGCAATTGCCACACGCTGGCATTCACCACCGGACATTTCCGAGGGAAAATGTGCCACCCTGTGGGAAAGCCCAACTTCTTTAAGGGCAATTCTTGCCCGGTCCGCATAGTCAGATTTATCGAGGATTTCCAGGGGTAATCCAACATTCTCGATCGCGGTAAGGTTGCGCATCAGGTGATATTGCTGAAAGACAATGCCTAGTTTTTCCGAGCGTGTGCGTGAGCGTTCATCCTC
>JAYQBI010000149.1:0-217 GCA_038137235.1 Opitutales bacterium
GAATAGCACCAATTGCATCAGGGTTTTTGAACTTACTAAGGATGAATCAATGCAGCCAATTTGATAGGGAATAATATCAGTTTTTTCGCCCTCATATTGCTCAAGGATAAAAGCGGAAACTTTTTCAATTTTGGTGTCCAATATGACCAAGTTGCAGATTCCTTCTTCAAAAATTTTACGCAATTCATCTGACTCATGGCTCGAGATAATAATAAGG
>JAYQBI010000149.1:227-3051 GCA_038137235.1 Opitutales bacterium
TCAAATTTGTCCACACATTCTTATTTTTTATTGCTTGGAGCAAATCTGATAGTTCATGCGTTTAATTCGAAATACTTTTTGATACGGTCGCTTGGATTATTTGGATTCGATCTGCTAAGAAGATAACGAAGATAATCAACATACTCAAGAGAGGGGTTGCATCTCTAAGAAAAAGCCAAATCTTTTTTCGATTCAGCAATCTTGGAAAATAAATCTGATGCCCTAAGACATGACAAATCATTGTGAGAAAGTTTACTTGAACCGTTAAATGCCTGGCTTTTTGTATCAGCACGATAGTTTGAATTTTCGAATAATCTGACTGATGGCTCGAAATGATAATAAGGTTTGGAAAAATTGACCTGAAAGTAATTTACCTAACTGAGATTTCAAAATCTCGAATTAATTATGTGCTACGCCCTTGGTTTTCTTTCATTTCTTTCATTGACACATTGCTTTCTAGTTGAGTTGAGCATTTTAATCCCTAGCATTGCAAAAAATTGAGAGGTTGTGGCAATTGAGAAAATAGTAGTGGTCGACGATGAGTTGATGATTCGAAAGACTCTTGAAACACAACTTCGAAACAAGAGATATTCAGTTGCATCAGCCAGTGATTTAAAAGGTGCGCGTAAGATTTTACGCAGAGATTCCTTTGATCTTGTCTTCCTTGATCTCCGGCTTCCCGATGGTGAGGGCACGGATCTGCTCGAGGAAATCGTTGCAAAACCGGATGGGCCTATGGTCGTGATGATGACTGGATTTGGTTCGGTCGAATCTGCCGTATCATGCATGCAGATGGGAGCGTTCGATTATGTGGTAAAGCCATTTTCTTTTGATCAGATTGAGGTTGTCGTCGATAAGGTGGCCTCCTTTGATAAAATGCGAAGGGTTACCAAATACTATGTTGAGGAAAGCGATAGTCGTTCCTCTGACATTGTTGGTGAGAGTGATCCTATCAAAAAATTGAAAAACCTCGTTGATAAGGTAGCAAAAACCGAAGCCACAGTTCTGATTACTGGAGAAAACGGGACTGGAAAAGAACTGGTGGCTCGGGAATTGTACCGAAGTAGTATGCTTGCTAAGCAACCGTATATTCGGGTCAATTGTGCTGCCATTTCCGAGACTTTGATGGAAAGCGAGTTTTTTGGACATGAAAAGGGTTCTTTTACTGGGGCTACTGAACGTAGGGAAGGGCGTTTTGAATTGGCAGACGGTGGAACCATTCTTTTGGACGAAATTAGTGAAATTGCACCTTCTTTGCAGGCAAAGCTTCTTCGAGTTTTACAGGAAAAAGAATTTGAAAGGGTGGGGGGGAATAAAACTATAGAAGTTAAAGTGCGTGTACTTGCCACTACTAACCGAAATTTGCTCGAAGAAGTGGAAAAAGGAAATTTCAGAGAAGATCTCTATTATCGATTAAATGTGTTTCCGATTGCGGTTCCCCCGTTGCGTGATCGCGGAGATGACATTTTGCTCTTGGCTAGCACTTTTCTCGAACGCCATTCGCGTCGTCATGGAATTGATAAAATCCAATTTTCAAAAACTTGCGAAAAAGCGATCCTAACACACGAATGGCCAGGGAATGTCCGTGAGTTGGAAAATGCTGTGGAACGGGCAGTTATTTTGGCTGAATCTGGGAAAAAAATTGAAGCGGAGTTGCTAGGAATTGCCAGTAGTTCTCCATCATCACCAACCAAAGGGAGAAAAACATCTAGAAAATCTTAACCTGGTAAGAAATTCTTTCCAAGTAATGGTCTACTGTAGTTAAGAATTAAGTTTGCAAAAGGTAGGCAGATTACTCTTCGAATAACAGATTTGCCATACTTGGGTCATCTGACAGATCAATGATTTGCTCTGGGTCAAATGGTTTTCCTTTCTTGATGGTAAAAGAAACTAAAATTCCCCGATCAAATTCTGCTTCCTCCCATAGTTTGCCGTCTTCATCCCATTTTGAAATGGTTCCTTGGTATTTCCCTTTACGAAATCGTAGAACCGCTTCTTTCCGCCCCCGGTCATCTAAGGCCGTGATGGTGCCGGTATACAATTCCTCAGTCTCACGAATCCAAACCATTCCCCCTCGTTTGGGATCGCCCGCGAATTTTTGAAAAAACTGTGCACCATTCCCTTCCCATTCCTTAAGTTCAACCGAAGCTAGGCTTGCCCCGGATTGTATGACACCTTCGTCTTCGAACCTACTGAAATCCTCAAGCCCGTCCTGAAAATATCTTCGCGAGTATACAATTCCTTTAGTAGACCAAACGAAAAAATAACCATGTTTTACACCATTTCTGTACTGCTCCTTGGACTTGAGGTTACCGTTTTCGTGCCATTCATAAAAATCCCCATCAGGAGTACCCTCGATGTAACTTCTCAATGCAGCGACTGTTCCATTCCGTGCCCTAACTTTAATAACACCGGAAAAAGGCCTCTTTGTTTCCTTGAGGCAAAAGACTCCTTCATCATCGATCAAGAAGGTATCTGACGCTTCAATGGAACTGCCTTCCCAGTATGATTGCTCCTGAATGATATCCCCGAGTGGGTATCCCTCGACTTTTTGCTGAACTTGAGGTTTTTCGCACGAGCACAAAAAAGTGAAGAACAGGCTCAGGTAAAAAGCTTCAGTTTTGCGGAACATAGTTGGCTTTTGTTTTAAATTTGCCATTTTGAATAATCTTTTGCTCACACCGGACAACTGACAAGATTAAACATCTCCAAACTCCCGATATTTAATGATTATTCCCAAAGCAAATAAACTGGATGCTTTACAATTAAAAGAAGTTGAGGCGATCGCCGCTGATTTTGAATGCTCCATCCTCGAAATTCAGGG
>JAYQBI010000150.1:0-3040 GCA_038137235.1 Opitutales bacterium
GCAGACCACTCCACTCTCTGGGAAAGATTTTTACTCTGCCTGATCCAAGCTTGTAAGATAGATTCAAATCCTCCGCCTTTTTCGAGGAGAGCGGCAAATCCACCGAGCAAAAGAGTGAATACAAGAACACTAAGGTTCCAATTACTAGAAAGGGCAGGGAATAAAATATCTGTACAAATTAGTCTGATTGCAACAAGAGGATTGCCCTGAGCAATAAGGATTCCACCGGATATTGCTCCAATCAACAAACCATAGAACGCATTTCTAAGAACTAATACAGAGAGTAATCCAATCAGGCTGGGTAAAACGGAAAAGAAAGGATAAGTAAGGTGAGAAACAAAAAAAGATACGAAAAAGAGTAAAAGCAAAATCGTTTTTCCAATGCTCATGAATTTTTTTGCTTACTTTGAAAGGTTAGAAGTTTTGTAAGTTTTATACTATGAGAGATAAATCAATAGAGCCGACAAAATTTAAATTTTTATAGTAGGATTATTAGGTGTAAGCCTAGGCTAGGATGAATCAGGAGCAACCTCTGTATACTGAAAATATTAATTCATTACTTCTCTAAAGTTTGTAACAAAAAATTTACATTGGTGATCATTTATCCTCCTTGATTTAGTTCTTTTTTTTGGTATAAATATAATTACAAACTGACTAAACAATTTAAGTTTAATTTTAAACACTTTTGGCGGAAATGGGACATTGGCACAGCAAATGCGATCTTTGTTAGTGGGCTGATTTTTCAGTACTGCTCTTACATTTAAACACAAACAAACTGATGAAAAAACTCTTACAAGAAGACTTACTTGATGCAGGATATCAACTTCCTGACACTGGTCTTTGCTACAATTTGGATCCTGAAGATGCCAAGGCACTAATTTCTGAAGGGGAATGGTTTCTCTCTGAAGATGAACTGGTTGCAAAAGAAGGAGGAGAGCAACAATTTCTATACCTTATTGTATCCGGCTCGGTTGAGCTGTCTAAACGGGATGAGAAGGGTAAGCAGCAAATTATTGCAGATTTAAGCACTGGTGATACATTTGGAGAAGTCGCATTTTTGCGTGGTCACATTGCATCGGCAACCTCTGAAACCAGGGGCTTATGCATTCTTTGGAGGATGAACCATGACCAACTTCTTGAATTTATTGGAAGTCATGGCTCGATTGCTGGTCAGTTATGTCTGAATCTTGCCGGTCTTCTGGCTGATCGCCTTCTCAAGGAAAACACCGTTGTTTCTCAGGTCAAAATGGATTTGGAAGAGGCTATTAGTAGTCTTCGCACCGCATCTGAGGAAGACTCTCTCAAGACATCTGCCCTGAAGGAATTACAAGGGAAAGTTGAAAGCCTTAACCATGCCACCAGGGCTAGAAAAGAAAAAGTTAGTAAACGATCAAAGTTTAACTCCATATCGATGACTAGTTTAGCTGTAGCTTCATTGGCAGTTGCTGGGATGTTTGGTATGTATCACTCCTTTGATCATGATGCACCTGATCTGGTGGTTTCTCTGACGGAGGAAGTCGAGAGCTTTAAGAAAAACGAAGCTTTTTATCTTGAGCTCAAACAAAAGCTTGAGTCCGAAAACCTCGAGCTTGTTTCTGAAAATTCGGATTTGAAGGAAACCAATGAAGTTGTTTTAGCTGAAATTCAAAGCACCAAAGAAGAACTCAGTGCTCGTGACTATGAATATGACAATTTGAAAGCGGAACTTTTCAAAACACAGGAGGAGCTTGCCACTTTGATTAGCCTGGAAGAAGAAGCTCAAGCGGAAGAACTTATTACCGAGATTAACCCAGCGGAACTCTATGTTCCTCTTATACCGCAAGAGTTTTTGGACGAAGTCAGGGCATGGAGCCAGAAAAATTCCACCCTTGCTTTTCCCTGTGATGTAAAAGTCGTTAATGAACCAGTAACTCTTTCTGATCTAACTCTAAGTGCAAGTGTTGAAATTGATGTGGGCGAAACGGTCGTTATCACCCGCTTCCATCCAGTTTCAGAGGTCTATGCCGTTGCCAGACAGGGTGATAGCGACACCTTTATGGCTTCGGTTCATTTGGATAATACAACCATTATGGAAGAACTTGCAAAAAAATATGTTAAGCACATGAAGGTCTTAGGAAAAGCGGTTCGCAACCCATTTACCTCGAACAGATTCTCTCAGGTTGACCAGAATTTTTCGGAGGAGGATTAAGCATAATCCCGTCTGCGTGCACGGAACATTTTTTCGTGTTTAATACTTTTGTGCTTTGCACGCTCTCTCCATCTACGAAAACTTCCAGGATTAAGAGACCTCCTCATTACCTTGATTACATCGCTTTCGCTTAGGCCAGTTACTTTTTTTATTTCCTCAAAAGTAATACGGTCTGCCCAAGCTGCCCAAATGATCCAGTCCGTACTGTTCTTAGGAGGTTCGGGTTTTTTAACCCGGGTCAATGGTAGGTTAGATTTCTTGGGCATCAATTCGTAAGGATTGATTAATCAAGAGTGGAAAGATCAATTACAAACCGGTATTTAACATCACTTTTTTGCATTCTCTCATAGGCATGATTGATTTCATTCATGCGGATGACTTCAACCTCAGAGAGAATATTTTTCTCGCCGCAAAAATTGAGCATTTCCTGAGTCTCAGCTATTCCACCGATTAAAGAGCCGGCAAGGTTCCTTCTTCCGAAAATTAATTGTGCTGCATTTACCTGACTGAGAGGTTCGACGGCTCCGACCACGCACATGGTACCATTTGTTTTTAGTAATTCAAGGTATGGGCTGATGTCATGATTTACCGGTATGGTATTGAGAAGAAAGTCAAAGGAGCCGTTCTGCTTGGCCAGTAAGGATGGATCTGTTGAAAGTAATACATCATCTGCCCCAAGCAAGCGGGCATCGTTCCCTTTTTGTTCGGACGATGTAATCATGGTGGTATGGGCACCTAGAGCATGGGAGAATTTAACGCCCATATGCCCGAGTCCACCCAGTCCAATTACGCCCACTTTGCTTTCAGGACCGATCTTCCAGTTTCTGAGTGGAGAATAAGTAGTGATGCCTG
>JAYQBI010000151.1:0-3024 GCA_038137235.1 Opitutales bacterium
GTGCTGCCTGTCTCGCTGTAATTACCCACAGTTACTACAACCGTACCTTAGCTGGATATTATGATACTGACATTTTTGCGATCACTTCACCTGCATTTTCAGTTTATTTTCTACTTGCTGCATCCAGAAAGAAGTCGATAAATTATCTTGTTTTTGGGGCAATTTCTTTGCTGATCGGGCGATTTTTCTATGGTTCTATTCAGGCAGTTACTTGTTCTATTTGTCTAGGATTTATTGGTTACACAGTAATCACATCTTTGATGGATTCTTTTTTAGGTAAGAAATCCAGCAAGATAACTAACAATGTATTTCTTGGATTAAGTTGCCCTTTTACAATTATGGTAACGATGTTGATGTCATGGGTATTGTTCTTTGAGTCATCTTTTTCTGGTTCCTCCATCAGGAATTCTCCCTTCAATACCATTATTGGATTTGTTCCGTTACTTTTGATCATTGTAGGTTTGGTAACTCCAAAAATAAGAAAATATTTTGATTCTCAATTTTTCTCCCAAAGTCCTAAAATTTTCTTTGCTTCGCATTTGCTGATTTTGGGGTTGCTAATCATTGGCTTAAATCCGGTTAACAAGATTGGGCCTTTTTCTGATACTTGGGCAAAAATTACCGGTAAGTTACAGAGTTATTCCGTTGTTGGCAAAACAGGAGCAACCCTAGGAAAAGCTGATTCATTGAAGTTTCTTGATGTAAAAACAACTATTCGTGAGGCCAGTCAAATTCCGTTCGAGGTTGTAAGAAATCGAATTTTGGCTGACACTCCCACTTGTTCCTGCCCGAGATGCATGCCTGGTGGGATCGCGAAAGCGGGCTTCATTATTCCTGCATCTTTGTTGGGCTTAGCAGGTTTAGCCTTGCTGATGCTTCGCTACTGGGAGTTTTGTATCACTTTGCCTTTTTTGGGGATTGCCTACAATTGCTTTCAGGGAAATGTGGGCCTTCGATTTACGGTGCATGTAGGAAATTATGCTGCCATTGGCTTGGTATTTTTACTTTTGGTATTACTGTGGGGCTTTTCCTGTTTTGTCTTAAGAAAAACTAACAGGGGTAAGTCCTTTTTTTCCAAAGCAAAATGGATAAATTGGTTAGTGGTCCTACTGCTGGTATGCTTGTTTGCTCGTCCTAATTTGAATCATGCTGCCAATTATCATTCGCATGTAGTGTACCCAATTAAATCGATGGAGGTATTGGAGAAGTTGAATGATGCTTCTGAACCAGACGATTTTGTGGTCACTTGGTGGGATTATGGGTCCGGTTGCTGGTTTTATGGGGATACCAGAACTTTTACTTCGCCAGCACATCAGACGAAAGACAATTTTCTCAGCTCTGAGATTTTGAGATCCACCTCCCTTCAAAAAGCAGTCAATCTTTCTCGACTTAAAACTGAAATATTCAACCAAATTAGTGATGTCCGGTTAAAAGGTAAAATCCCGGAATTCGGATCTGCTGTTGAATCAATTTTTCAAGATGGCCTATTGGAACCACCTCTTTACCAAACAATCTTGTCAGACGCAGAAAGCCCAGATTTTAAACTTCCTGCCAAAACACAGGATACCTTTATCTTTCTTCCTTATGAAATTCTGAGAATTTTTCCCACAATTCTTAGCTTTAGTTCGCGAAATCTCTACTTTTCCGGCAATGAAGGGAGTAATTCTGCTGCGATCAGGGAACCGCCGATGATGATTCTGCGTGGTGGTCGCAGGCAGGGTAGTAGTTATGTATTTGAGAACGGTTACAGGATAGACAAGAGGGGTTACTTGATTGTCAATGCTGAGAGTAAGGGAGCTATAACTTATGGACAAGCCTTTGAAATTGATGAATCAGGTGGGCCCGCAAAGATAATTTCGTCCATAAATCTGGATGGGTTAAACATTCCTTTGCTCAGTGATCCTGCCAATGGAAGACGAATTCTCTTTCTGCCCAAGCGGGGAGATTTGGTGATTCTCTCAGCCGATACTTACCGTTCCTCTTTCGCCAGAAGATTTTTGCTCAACCGATTTGATCAAAAAGCCTACGATCACCCAATCTTTGAAGAAGGTGCGAACCCACGGAAACAACCCTTTTTTACCCAAGCTGATTGGGTTACCAGTCAAGGATCCAAAATTATGCTTAATATGCGAGGAGGGTATCGGATTGAGGCAGATTTGTCCACTTTGCGTGCAAAATTGCCAAATTCTGCCGAGTTGATTCCTTTTTCTTTCCACCGGAAAATTCATCATGAAACTACGGGAAAATTAATCGATTCTCCTTCAAAAGAAAATTCTAAAGCAAGGTTTCATTTGATCCAAACCACCATCCCCACATTTGTCGGCGACCGGGATTACACTGTGCCTTCCGGTGGTAAAACCATTAAGGAAATTGCCCAAAGTTTTGGCATGAAAGAGGCCGCCCTTGCGAGTTATTCGGGCTTTCCAGTCACTCACAAACTTGAGGGAGGAGAAAAAATAATCATACCTGGCTTGGGGTATCGTATGGGGCAGGCGTGGTTTTTTATGGACCAGGAAGCCTTTGATAGCTTGCTGGTTCGTGGGTATTTTATGGAAGATCTTGATCCTGATTTATTCGAAAAAGTGTACTGCACAACCTGGGGAAAAGTTTACAAAATAATCGCAAACTAGTAGGTGATTTTTGGGGCATCAAAAGATGCAAAAATTACTTGTATAATATACTACGCGAGTCTACATTTTGTACATTCCCTTATGAAAGCTGTTATTTCCACCACCTTCCTTCCATTATTCCTGCTTTGTTTTTTGAGCGCCCAAGCTTGGGCCATTCAGACCAAAGGTGCGATCATCATTGCAAGCATGGAAGGGGAGGTCAGTGTGACCAACAACGAGACCGGAGTGGCTCTCTCCTCGGAGCGTGTCAAGGTGGGTGGTCTTATTTTTGATGGTCATACTGTCAATACAGGTCCCGCATCCAAAGCCGTGTTACTTTTCTCCTCTGGAACCATCACTACTTTGAAAGCGGATTCTGTTTTGAATATCAAAAAATTTGCTCAGGAAAAATTTG
>JAYQBI010000152.1:0-2997 GCA_038137235.1 Opitutales bacterium
GGTTTTTGGTGATCAATTGAGTTTTTCGCAGCCTCTTCCAGTTTTCGTATTGGGCTAGCAAAGCTTTTGTAGGTCATTATTGACAATGATACGACCAGGCAAAAGTACATTCCACTGGCTACAAAAAAGAGTAAATATCTAGTACTTCTTTCCTCCTCCATTACCAACCATTTTTTTGCGATTGCTTGTTGTGACTCCTGCAGGCTTGTCCTTGCTTTTGATTCCAAAAAGTCGAGGTCTGCGGATAGATTCTTGCGGGCGGAATCGTAATTTAAAATCGATTTATTTCTAATTTTTAGAGACTGCTCCTTATCCTGAGCAAAAATTTGTTCCATATTAAAAATGGATTTCTCAAGTTCTTCTAACTTAAATTGGATCGGCTGCATAATTTTAGCTGGGTAATGATTTTGGTGATGCTCTAAAATCACACGTATGCCATCTTTGGCTGCACTAATCCTGTCCCTAGCTACACCATAAACACCCGAATAATTTTCTGGATAGATTTCCATAGCCTCGAAAACACCTCTTGATAAATTCAAAAAGGCTAATACATCTCTATACTCCGCTGAACTTGCTCCAGAATTTCTGCTTTCTTCTTTAAGTTCTCTATTAGACTTGGCATTGCTGGCAAGCATCCACCAACCAAAAATACCAATAAAAAAAGCACCACCCAAACTGCCTGCCGAAAGTAAGCCTATGTAAGTTTTGACTTTCATGAACCAAAGTTCATTTCAATTCGGTTGCCGGTGTTAAGCAACTGGAATCATTACTTTAATTTTTTCAGGAAAGGGATTTTCAGAATAACACGATGTGTAGTTTCGAATAACCTTAAGAAGGTGTCGATCAATATCTGCACCAGATGAAGCAATAAGCATATTCTCTTGTAGCAAAAGATCCTCGGCTAGTATCATGCCTTCTTTGAAATCCTTTGAGTGGATTTCATTCATAGTAAAGCTTGATGCACTATTATTGATATGCTTGGAAAGTGCCTCAACCACTTTTGGGTCATAAGTTTCCAAGCGGGATTCAAATGTTTTTAAAATCAATAAATCCTGGTGCCCCTGTTCCTTGTAATAATCATAGTCAAGAGCGAGCCTTAGGATGGAAGCTCCGAGACGAAGGCCGGTTACATCATTTGTTTCGAACTTTGGCTGAATGTCTATTCTTTCCAAAATACCACGCACTTCTTCAAGTCCAGGTATCAAATCAACAATTTTAAGTGTTTCTTCTGGTAATTCACGAAGCATCACTTTGATTTCCGGGGAGAGTTTTTCACGATGATACACTTCCTTACTGATATGAGCAGGTAGAGATAAATAAGCTAGCTGAGAAAATACTGCAGCAACATCCACTCTCCACGCATCATTCATTTGTAAGATTTCAGTCAACATATTGGATAATCTGCGTACCCGTTGAGCACGTCCAAAAAATAGTGGTTGAATGGTTGCCAATGACTGAGCAAGTGCATCAACTGCCCCCCGTAATGTCTTATCAAGGAGAATTCTCTTACTACAAATTAAATCATATTGATTAACCGCATCGCAAAGCACTTTATTCAAGGTCTCTGGAGGGCAAGGTTTTGATAGCATTCTGAAAACATTCCCTTCGTTCACAGCTGCCATTGCAGATTCAAAATCTGTGTAACCAGTGAGCAGAACGGTGACGACCTCTGGGTCAATCGCTTTGATTGCAGCAAGCATTTCTGCTCCATTCATTCTCGGCATTCTCATGTCCGATAATACAACTGCAAAACCTCCCTCTCGCTTAAAAACTTCAAGGCCTTCTTGTCCATCAGAGGCTAGATGGAGATCGAAATTCTTACGGAGATTTAGCTGGAATCCCCGAAGAATCGATTCTTCATCATCGACGCAGAGTAATTTATTGTTATGACTCATCTTATTGTAAACTTCACCTTTAAATTCAAAAGTAAACCGAATTTTGGCTCAGCCCAACTTAATAAAACGAGTAATATGTAGAAGTTTAATTGTTACGGAAAGAGGCGATTTTTGATTCTACATTTTGTTTGTTTTTCCATGGGTTGGGCAAAGGGAAGTCTTGGTTTTCCAGTAGATGTTCAAGGGTAACAGGCTGTGTGGGAACACCGCCTTCAGGAACATCTACCTTCGCAATCCATGCAACCGCGTTTAAAACTAATCTTCTTGCATCTAGCGAGGCCCAATTTTCATGAAAGTGAGCACCAGTAAACCCAAAACCCCTGCCGTAATTGTAGTCCTTGCCTCGCTGATAAGCCCATGCAACATGCTGAGCCTCTTTTCTCTTGAGAACTGCCTCTGCTACATCTGGGTTTCCATGATGTGGATGACTTTCCACGCCCGGTTTTAATCGATTCATTGTATTTTCAGGGGGGTGTGCAGAAAGGATGGGAGTAATAGTGCCTATTGCAGAACTGGCTTCACGAAACCTCATGTGATAGTACCATTCATCGTGCATGGAAAAAGGCTTCACTCCCCGCGAGATAGGATGGTGAGGAAATGTTTTGAATTCTGCATTCCATACTGGGTTAACTGACCAGTAGGGTTCAAAGTACCCGCCGATCCATTTTAGAAAATGATCTCCCGCTGGTCCTTTGGTGGTTTCAACTCCATAGTGAATGCAAGCCAAACCAACTCCTCTTCTCATAATTTGGTCAAACTCTTTTAAGTGCTTATTTAACAAATGCCTAACACCTCCATCACATGCAACCACCACAGCGTCAGCATCATCAAACACCGAGGAATCTTTTGGGTAACCGGAGTCGGTTACGACTTTAGTGGTAATTCCTATTCTTGCATCTTCTATATGCTTGGCCAGTAGCTTACAGCCAGCTGCATGTTCGTGAGCAAAAAATCCATGACTTTTTGCACCGGCAACAAAAACTACTTTTTTTTCCCCAGCTAAAGTAAAATTGAACAACACAAATAAATTAAAAAAAATGGTTAAATTAAGTTTCATTCGTAAGATTATTACGGTCATGCCTAAGAATTTAAACATTAAACC
>JAYQBI010000153.1:0-2965 GCA_038137235.1 Opitutales bacterium
TCAACGGTTGGCCTGGTAAAATACTACTTTTGAAGAATATCTGTGTGCCCTATTCAATTCTTATCCCCAATTAGCCTCTACTTAGAAAAAACTATCCAGCCATCGTTCAATAGTTTGTAGTTTTCGGTGTAATTATAACTAGAAAAAAACGAATTGGGGTATTGGCGGTGGCGGTGGCGGCGATTATCTGGGATAATTTTCAAGGGCTAAGGATCAAAATATAATAATAATCGCATAAAATTTTTAACTTTTTTCGTTAACATTGGATTAATGCGGGAGTGTATTTTGATATGGATAAATCACATTCTGCAAAGGAAAGTCTCTTTATAGAGCTTTACGCGAAGCATGAACCATCTGTTCGTGCCTTTGTAAAAAACGGTATTTTTTACCAGCATGATGTAGCAGATGTAATGCAAAAGATAGCCATGGTTGCATGGAAGAAATTTGGTGACTTAGATGACCCAAATTTGGATTTTGGAAAATGGATGTGCGTGATTGCCCGTTATGAAATCATGAAGTTCAGGCGAGGCAAAAGCCGGGATATTCTTATTCTAAGTGAAACTGCAGTTGAAAAAATTCTTGATCAAGGATGTGAAGAATATTCAACCAGAATTAAAACCTTAGAGTTTTTGCAGACATGCATAGACAGTCTCAAAGAAGAAGAAAAGACACTCATCAAAATTGCATACAATTCAAACACCTCAATCAAAGCATTTGCTAAGAATTTGAACAAATCTGCTCAGGCAACATATCAGAAACTCCAAAGGATTCGAAACAAGTTAGCAGATTGCGTTGAGTTTAAGCTTAGCACCGAAAAAGTATGAAAAGTGAAGATAAGAGATTAATACAAGCTTACTATTCTGGAAGTATAACTAAGAGAGATGCAAAAAAGCTGAGCGAACTATTGGAACATGACCCAAAGGCTAGATCTTATTACATAACATACTCGGCCATCACAGAACATCTAGGTGAGTCAATACAAGATACTGAAAATGAAATATTTTCCTCTCCAAAACTAAGTTTCCCAAAAAAACAATCCACCGCCCCATGGTTACTTATTGCGGCCTCTTTAGTGCTCGCATTTTTAGTCTTCGATTATCTAAAAAGACGAGATAAAGACCAGACAGTTGCAATTTCGGAACCTGCTTCGGTTTTAAATAATTCTCGGAACCAAGCTCAGTTAGTGGATCATTTTAACGCATCTATAAAGGGCATAACCCGTCGGTTGGAAGATTTCATCTGGGTTCCTGGCAAATACGAATTATTGAGCGGAGAGTTGCATCTTCGGTTTAACCGTTCTGTTGATTTCATATTTCAGGGACCTGGTATTTTTGAAATAGAAGACTATCAAAATATAAGGGTTACCAAAGGGAATATCAGAACCATTGTTTTAAATGAAAATGGTAAGGGTTTTACTATTAAATCTCCCACAACAACATACATCGACTGGGGTACTGAGTTTGCTCTTAATATTTCTCCATCGCAGCAAGATAAATTCAATATAGATCAGGGAGAAGTTGAGGTCTCATCAGTAGAAAAACCTCATAACAGTACAATGCTAACCCGCTCTAATCTAAGCCAACAAAAATTAGACTTCATCGAATTAGATAATCGTTTAAAGCCAAGTGAACCCGGTGATGCCGGAGCAAAAAGAAACTTCAAAGCATTTGAAAAACTTGCTCACCATCCTGACACGATTGGTTTGTACAACTTTGATTACCCTGAGCAATCCGAATTATCAGAAGAAATGGTTAAAAGAATTCCCAAAAGTTGGCAAAAGTGGTCAGAAGCAAACGATCTTAAACCAAACCGGCTTATCATTAACCATGCGAAATCTGAAATCGGATCTCATGGCGTATATCATAAAAGCCACAGAACAAGAGGAAGATGGCCTGGATCTTACAGTATCGATTTACCACACAAAGGCTCTCATGTAAGTTTTTCTATGCCAGGAAAATACCCTGAGATAACTATAAATTTCTGGTTACAAAAACTAGATCATCTAGATGCAATTAATGCACTGATAAGATCGGATCATTGGGATGAAATTGGGAATTTATGCATAGAATTTGATCGGGGAGGTAAACCATATCTTCATCAGTGGGGTGAAACTTTCCCAAATAACTATAGGTTTGATAATAAGAGACTATCACTAGGTTGGCAGTTGGTAACCTACACATTTGGCAGAGAAGAAAATGATTCTAAAAGTAAAATCTACTTAAATGGAAATCTTGTTCTTGAGTCTAAAACCACATGGACAAATCACATTTCGTTAAGCGATTTTACAATCGGCGGCTGCGTACATGAAAGCGGACCAAGCTCAACAACTTTAAACTGCAATATTGATGAAATGGTCATTACCAAAAAGAGATGGAGTCAAGAAGACATAAGGGAATATTTCCTTGATGGATTCCCTTACTACCAAGTGGAACCAATAACATTTGCTGAAAGATCATTTTCTCCAATCAATCCTGCTCGATAATGAAACATGTGAATAAATTTAATGGGGAAGAATTAATCAGTAAGTCTGAGGCCATAAAAGTTCTCGGATTTTCTCAACTAAGAAGAGTTGACTTCTTCATTGAAAAGCTACTTTCCAGAAATCAGGCTGAGTCTTTTGAAGCAAAAAGAGGTTACTCAAATGGATAAAGTCAAACGATTTGACCAACAACCAAACCACCTTCTAAACCTCGTGCAGGCTGCTCATATCCTTGGTTACAAGGATTACCGCTTGGTTCAAGAACTCATCGAAAAAGACTTTCTGAAGGGCTACTACATAGGTGAGTCCAGAAGACTTAAAGTATATTATCATGACCTTATGGCATTTCCTCAAAAGGGAAAAAAAGAAGCTGAAAAAAAATTAAAAAAACAATGATCAACTTACTTGAAAAAACCAATGTGGATGAACGCTATTTGATTTTTACTGACACAGTCAAATTACTTGGCAGTGGGACCAACAATCGAA
>JAYQBI010000154.1:0-2958 GCA_038137235.1 Opitutales bacterium
TTCTTCCTCGAAACCTTTGATCACTTCATCTGCACGAAATGAGTCAAACTTGGAAATTCGTTTAATTCGGATTTCCAGTAGTTTGAGGATATCATCCTGAGTAATGGCACGATGGAAGATTTTTGTGTAGGGCTTTAATCCTTTATCAACCGCAGAAATCACACCCTCCCATGTCTCTTCCTTTTCAATATCCCGGTAAATCCTCTTCTCAATGAAGATTTTCTCCAGCGATGCAAAATGCCATTTTTCCTGCAATTCACCCAAGCGGATTTCCAGTTCCTGGCGAAGTAATTCCCTGGTCTGATCAGCGGAGGATTTGATCAGGTCATTGACCGAAAGAAACTGCGGATGATTGTCTTTAATCACACAGGCATTGGGAGCCAGACTAACTTCACAGTCGGTAAAAGCATAAAGGGCAGGCAGGGCTTCATCCGCGGAAACCGTGGATGGAAGGTGTACCATAATTTCCACAAACTCAGCGGTATTATCCTCGATTTTAGAAATCTTAATCTTTCCTTTGTCGTTTGCAGCAAGTACAGAATCAATCAGGCTCGTAGTGGTAGTACCAAAGGGAATCTCCACAATCTTCAGGAGATGTTTTTTGATTACCTCAATTTTTGCACGCACCCGAATACGCCCACCTCTGGAACCACCGTTATAGGCAGTACAGTCCGCAATTCCTCCCTGAGGGAAGTCGGGCAACAAATCGACCGGATTGTTACGCAGGGCATCAATCATCGAATCGATAATTTCGATAAAATTATGAGGCAATATCTTAGTGGACAAGCCGACGGCAATTCCTTCAGCCCCTTGAGCAAGAAGCAAAGGAAACTTGGTTGGGAATGTAACCGGTTCTTTATTCCTGCCATCATAGGAAGATGCCCAGGTGGTAACCTTCGGACTAAAAATAACCTCCAAGGCAAAGGGGGTTAAACGGGCCTCAATATATCTGGGAGCAGCTGCGGAATCACCCGTCAGCACATTTCCCCAGTTCCCTTGGGTATCGATCAACAGGTCTTTCTGCCCGATTTGAATGATGGCATCACCAATTGAAGCATCTCCATGGGGATGATATTTCATGGTGTTACCAATGACATTGGCGACCTTGTTGTAGCGACCATCCTCCAGCTCCTTCATGGAGTGAAGAATGCGACGCTGTACGGGCTTCAATCCATCATCGGCGTGCGGAACGGCTCGTTCCAGAATTACATAGGATGCATAATCGAGAAACCAGTCCCCGTACATATCATCCACATAAATCGCATCATCATCCCCCCGGCTTGGCCCTTCGAGAGCAAGTGCTTCAGGATCAAAGCGGCGTTTGGTTTCTTCAACTGCCGAAACTTTCTCTATGGACTCTTCATCCGCGTCGGAAGTTTGATCACCCGAGTCTTCATTGGAGTTGATCTGTCCGGCACTCATAAATTTAAAGATTTAGGCGGCCGCACTCTCGACGACTTCCTCTTTCTTAGAATCCGCCTTCTTCGCAACATCTGCATTCACATCATCAGCATCTTGGGATTCCGACTCGGCATCATCAACCAAATCATGCTCAAAACGAAGGTTTCGAATGATATATTCCTGACGGGTTGGTGTATTCTTACCCATGAAAAATTTGAGCATCTCTTTGATCGACTCGTTGGCATCGATTTTTACAGGATCAAGCCGGATATCATCCCCAATGAAATGTTTGAATTCATCGGGAGAGATTTCCCCAAGGCCCTTAAAGCGAGTTATTTCAGGATTTCTCCCTAAGGTCTTAATCGCGGCATCCCGCTCGGTATCGTCGTAACAGTAAAGCGTGGTCTTTTTGTTGCGTACTCTAAATAAAGGGGTCTGCAAAACAAACAAGTGCCCCTGCCTAATCAATTCGGGAAAGAATTGCAGAAAGAAAGTAATGAGGAGCAATCGGATGTGCATGCCGTCAACATCGGCATCCGTGGCGATCACCACCTGATTATAACGAAGATCTTCAAGGTCCTCCTCAATACCAAGGGCTGCCTGAATCAAATTAAACTCTTCATTTTCATAAACCACCTTGCGGGTTAGCCCAAAAGTATTGAGTGGTTTACCCTTAAGGCTGAATACTCCCTGAAACTGAACGTCGCGCGCCTTGGTAATCGACCCACTGGCAGAGTCACCCTCAGTAATAAATAAAGTACTTTTAAATTTCTCTTTGTGCTTACTGCTTAAGTGTATCCGGCAGTCTCGAAGTTTGCGGTTATGAACTTTGCTCTTCTTTGCCCGTTCCCGGGCAATTTTTTGAATCCCTTTAAGCTCCTTTCGCTCCCGCTCACTGCGTTGTATCTTATCCTGTAGTGCATCCGCAGTTTCGGGATGTTTGTGCAAATAATTATCGAGCTTTTCTTTGAGGAAATTGCCCACAAAAGTACGGATAGTTTCCCCATCAGGTGATATGGTGAGCGAGCCGAGTTTGGTTTTAGTCTGTGATTCAAAAACCGGTTCCTGTACTTTGATACTAATCGCGGCAACAATGCCTCCCCGGATATCGCCGGCTTCAAAATTCTTTTTGGCAAAATCACGAATCGTTTTGACCACGGCTTCACGAAAAGCAGCCTGATGAGTACCTCCCTGAGTGGTGTGCTGGCCATTGACAAAGGAGAAGTAATCCTCGCCATATTGATCAAGGTGGGTAAAGGCCACCTCAATATCATTTCCTTCGATGTGAATGATTGGATAAAGAGGGGTTTCTGAAATATTTTCCTCGAGTAGATCTTTGAGTCCATCCTTGGACCGGAAACGTTTTCCATTGTAACGGATAACCAGTCCACGGTTTAAATAGGTGTAATAACGAAGCATCCGCTCCACATATTCATTGCGGTAGCGGTATTTTTTAAACATGGAATCGTCCGGCACATAGGTGATTACGGTTCCATTTTCTTCCTTGGTGGATTTATTTTTCTTATCGATGGATTGAACATCCCCACAGGCAAATTC